>JAAFJS010000048.1 GCA_013298985.1 Cytophagales bacterium | reverse complement strand
GGAAAACGCAATGAGTAAGGGTTTGCTGTTTATTTCTGACATTGATGCACGCGCTACAGGAGGCGCACACCCCAAGGCGCACCTCTGGGACAATGGCGAAGATGTAGTACGTGAATTTGGTAATGTGTTGAAAATCAGACAAAAAGCACTCAACTCTTTTTCAGAAAAAAATATCAGAAATGGTGTTCCCATGGCTGTCCTCGAAGATGTTTTAGTGCCTATTTATAATTTTCACCGTTATCAGTTGGAGGCAGTGGTCAAGCTGGTGGGCGGCATGAATTACAGTTATGCCCTTCGTGGTGATAAACAGTTAGTTACAGAGATTTTGCCCAAACAAGCCCAACAAGACGCACTCAATGCCGTTTTGCTATCTATCAGTCCTGAGTTTTTGACCTTGCCCGAAAATATTATTAAACTGATTCCGCCAAGACCACAGGGCTACAATCCTACGCGTGAGCTATTTAGCAAGCGAACAGGGCTGACTTTTGACCCGATGAGCGCAGCAGAATCAGCCACTTCTTTTGCGTTTTCCTTCCTTTTTCACCCAGAAAGGGCGGCGCGTTTGGTCGAGTTTAAGGCAAGAAACAACAGCTTGGGTTTAGATGAAATGCTTCATCAGATTACTGAAAAAACTTGGAAATCACCACGTTTGACTGGCTTGCAGAGAAGCGTACAACTGCAAACTGAGCAGATTATGCTCACACATTTATTAGCATTGAGTGTAAACGAAAATGCTTCTTTGTTGGTGAAAAGCACCCTAAATAAAACGCTTAAAGACCTGAAAACGTGGATAGAGGCACGAAAATTAGAAACCAAAGAAGCTGATGAATTGGCGCATTTGGATTACGCCCTTGACCGCATGAAAGCACCCGAACGCGCCAAAGTGGAAAGTGAGAAACCGCTACCACCAGGCGCGCCAATCGGAATGTGTAGCCAAGATGAATAATGTATAACTTCAAAACAAAAAGCCCCATGCTTAAAGAAACTGAATTGATTGCGCTCGCGGACGACAAAAACGTAAAAGAGGAGATAGAGGTATTGAGAACGGACTTTAATACCTTAGAAAAAGATTTTGAAAATATCATTGAGCAAGATTTCATTGCTTTGATTCTACTTTCGCCTGCGGTTGGCTTGGCGTTGGCGAATCGCGATATTACTTTTTTTGAGGAACTGATGCTCAACCGCAAGGCGCGCCAGCTCTCGCGAAATAGCTATTTCATTGAGAAAGACCCGATTGTTCACGCCATGAAATATTTGGTGATACATTTTCCTGCTTGGGAAAACAAATTTTATGCAGTGATTGCCTTGATGTTAGAGGCGATTTTGGTAAAAAATAAGACAACACGCGAAAGTTTGATGGAGAGCCAACATCTTGACAATGAAGAACTTATTTTAGCTTATCCTCCGCTTTTTGTGAGGTTGCTTGCTTTTTTGTTTTTAGACAATGAAGAAAATTTTTTCTCTGCACACAAAACGTCGGCTTTTGACTATAAAAAAATTTTTGAAATTAGTAAAAAATTGAACATCAATGAATTACCTCTTTTTCAGCGATTTTATGAAACTTTTGAAGTAGGGTAGGGGAGAGGCTGGCGGCGGGCTTGGCTAAAAAAACAGAAAACCGCAAGTTTTGGGTTGGTGTACTGCTACTTAGCAAGTAAATTTGTATCAAAATAATAAGTAAAGCACTTGCAAATGCTTTGCTGACAGTTTATTTAAGTGCAAACCCAAAATAACACTGAAAATGACAGCCCAAGTACATCATAATTACCAAAGAATAGAAAAAGCGATTGATTTTTTGACGGAAAACTTCAAATCTCAACCAAATCTGGACGAAGTAGCTGAAAAAGTGCATCTTAGCCCTTTTCACTTTCAGCGCATTTTTACTGAGTGGGCGGGCGTGAGTCCAAAGAAATTTTTGCAGTTCCTCACAGTGGATTTTTTGCGGGACAAAATCCAAGCCACTTCGAGCCTTGTCGAGGCGGCTGAAATTGCTGGACTTTCCACACAGTCAAGGGTTTACGACCTTTTTGTGAGCATCGAAGGAGTTACACCGCAGCAGTACAAAAGCGCAGGTGTGGGCTTAGAAATTTTTTATGGCTATCATCTCACGCCTTTTGGTTTGTGCTTTATGGCAGTTGCCGAAAAAGGAATTTGTGGCTTGGCTTTCATTGACGAGGCGCAGAAAAGAGATGAATTTGAGCAATTTTCTCAAAAATGGTCTTTTGCTAACCTGATTCATCAACCTGATTTTACACAAACTTTTATTCAAAAAATATTTTTAACTGCTACAAATCAAGCAGATAGCCTTCACATTCTCGCGCAAGGCACTAACTTCCAACTCAAAGTTTGGGAAGCATTGCTCAATATTCCCTTGGGGGCAGTCAGCACTTACCAGCGTATTGCGGAGAGCATTGGCAAGCCCAAGGCAATGCGTGCGGTAGGCTCGGCAGTGGGCGATAATCCGATAGCGTACTTAATTCCCTGCCATCGCGTAATTCGTAAAGAAGGCAAGCTGGGCGAGTATCACTGGGGGAGTACGCGCAAAAAGGCAATCATTGGCTGGGAAATGGCGAGGGTAGGAAGTTAAAGTTATTGGGTGATGGGTTTAGGTACACCCAAGCCAAATTGTTCCAAAATTGCCTCATAACGTTTGTCGCCCTGAAAAATTTGGTAATAAGACATAACTTTGAGGTCAGTAGGAATATTGCCAAGGGCGGCATTTTGTTGGAGGTAAGTCATCGCAAGTTCTTTATTGCCCAAGCCTGCATGAATGACAATGAATCCTGTATAATTGTCTGGCAGACTGAGTGTTTTCAAGTATTCGTTTACCTCTTTTTCCATGCCCAATTTTGCTTTACAAAAATAAACAAGATGATTGACAATTTTTACTTTGGGGTTTAGCTCGTGTGATTTATTAAACTCTTTCAAAGCCATACTGTAATCTTTTTGGCTGATATTAAAGTACCCCCTTGCCCAGTAATAGACCCAAGATTCATTAAAAAGTAGTTCTCCTGCCTTGATATTTTGTTGGGCGAGGTCTAATTTGCCTCCCAAGATACAATTAAGGATATGCCCTGCCATAATGACTGGATAAAGCGGGTCTAATGTTACTGCCTTCGAACTGTACCGGACAGCCTCGTCCAAACGCCCCAGCGAACGAAGCATCAAACTATACCAATAATTGATGAGTGCGTCATTGGGGTTATATTTTAGGGCAATCAGATAGGTAGTATTTGCCTGCTCCCACTTGTTTTGGTCGCGATAAAGATTAGCCAGTATTGCATACGCCAGTGCATTTTCACTGTCCAATCTTATTGCCGTCAGTGCATTTTGTTCTGTCATTTTATGGGCTTCCTGAATGTCTATGTATTTACTATCGAATAGTAGCCAATAGGCTAATGCCTGATAGGAATATGCCTCTGAAAACATAGAATCAAGGGTTATCGCTTTTTTAAACTTAACAATACTTGCCTCCAACTTATCTTTGACGCGGGTCTGCGTTAGTTGTTTTGCCTGTAAATATTCATTGTAGGCTTCTAAGTTTTGAGTAGGTATTTTATCTAATTTTTTTGATTCTGTCTGACTCAGTTTTTGATTTAACTCTCTGGCTACTTCCTTGGCTACCGTACTCATGTAAGCAAATACTTCTTTGGCATTGCCGTCATAGCTTTTTGACCAAATCGCCCTATCTTCTTTGGTGCGAATAAGCTGAACCGTAATGCGAACTTGGGTATCTATTTGCATCACAGAGCCTTCCAGTAAGTAGCTCACGTGGAGGTCGTTAGCAATTTGCGGAATTGTTTTTTGTGTATCTCTGAACTGATTAGACGAGGTTTTAGAAATCACTTTGAGGTTTTCTAACTGAGAAAGAGAAGCGTGAATCTGCTCCATCACTCCATCACAAAAAATAGCATTTTCAGCTTTCCCTAAATTCTTGAAAGGCAAAATCGCAATGGAATTTTCTGAAAAATGCTGATACGAACTTTCAGCAAAAGGAGTAGGAACTTGGGCTAAAGCCTCTTTTTTTACCTCTTTTTCAGCTTCATTTTTGCCCATTTGCCAAACAAAAAATCCAGCACCAACAAGCAAACAACAGGAAAGAAAATACAAAGAATAAATCAATTTTTGAGGTAGCTTTTTAGTGATAGGAATAGGAATCGCGATTGTTTTTTGTGTTTTCCGCTCGGTTTCTATTTTTCGTTCTGTGATTGCCTCCGTTATTTTTTGCTCAAACGTGATTTTTTCTTCAATCGTTCTTTCCGTTTTGGTTTCTGTAATGGTTTGTTTTTCAATAAATTGTTCGGTAGGGTCTTGTATTTCTTGATTGACATTTTCAGCAAATGTGGACAAGCCTCTCCTAAATTCGGTAGGGCTAAAACCATATTCTTGGGTAAAATATTTGGTAAAGTTTTGTGGACTATCTATGCCAATATGATAAGCAACCTCAGCGATTTTCATCTCTGAATTTTCAAGTAACTCCTTTGCGGTGAGGAGCTTGCGCTTGCGAATATAGATGGAGGGAGAAAGCTGAAATTCCTCTTTGAGCAAGCGATATAATTGCGAACGACTGACACCTAATTCCATACAAATCGCCTCATTAGACAAATCCGTATCATGAACTTGGTTTGCGATAAGTGCGTTGAGCTTGTCAATCAATTCCTTCTCTGAATTTGTCATTTTTTATTTTACATTGTTCTGTTGGGAGAAGTAAAAGCAAAAACCTTGCACAGGTAATTTTTTTTGAAAAAAAAACTTCTTTATCTAACCACAGAAAGTTCATAGCGCATGGTTTTTCATGCAAAGATATAAAAAAGAACAGAAGCAAATCCAAAAAGACTTGCCTCCATTCTTCTGTAAATTAGTTAGAGATTGTTTTTGATTATTTCCACTGGTGCAAGCGTTACGCTTGCACCAGATTAATACCTACCAAGCGAGCATTACAGAAGTCCATAACGTTGATATAGACAATGAACAGTATAAACCGTTGTTAACTGCCGTTTTATTCCTTCTCACGCTGGTCGTATCTACTTAGTTCTAAAAATCTAAGTGGATTTGTCATCTCAATAATGTCATTTACAGCTTGTTTCTTGTCCAAAGCATTTTTGTAGTATTCTTTGGCAATTTTATAACCTACAAAATACCCCAAATCGGCTGGCTTCCCTTTTATAAAAGATGAATTATACAACCAATTATTAGAGTTTTCGTTACAAATTTCGTTCTTGAAATCAGTCCAAATTTGTTTTTCATTTTTGCTTCCATATTCGTTTATTTTCTCATTACCTGACACCAATTCAGCAATAAAGTCGGCAGCACCTTCTCGTAGGGTTCTATAAAGTAACTCACATTTTATGCTATTGGGGTCAATACTTTTAGGCTGTTGTGTATGCACACATTCGTGGGCAACTAAACTTTTAATCTTTGTTTGCAGGTCTTCTGTTCCCTCAAAAATTTTGCGATACTCATTGTCTTCAAATTCAGACAAATCCATCTCTTTTGTTGAAGTGGTAATTTCCGTACCTATCAAGACAAAGTTATTAGAAATAGTACCGCCTGTATTCATAATGCCCATTGCAAAGCAAACTTTGAAGGGCTTGAAATTTGGATAAATCTCTTTGAATTTCAAAAATACATTCTCAATTGTTTGCTCGGACTTTTTTACTTCAAAGGTATTTTTACGTAATGATTTGTAAAATTTAGGATATTTTGATACTAATTTTATATACTTTTCAGCTTGAAAATCTCTGATTCTTATAAAATCTATCAAACCGTCTGTAGCTCTATCAAGATATAGTTGTTGAAATGAATTGGCACTATCACCAAAAGTCTTGCAATTTTTTAAATTGTCGAAGGCTTCCCAAAAATGGTCAATATCAGCTGTTAAAATCTTTTTTTGGTTCTCTATTAACAATTCTTTTTTTATTTTCTGACGTAAAATAATTTCAGTATTTGAAAGACTTTTTACAAAAATGGTTGCTTTACCCGATTCTGTATTTTGCACATCATCAAATCGTTCAATAGTCAGATAGAATATACCACTTGATGCTGGATTGTATTCAAACTTCTCATACCCATCAATATCATCAGGCGTGTCGCTTTCAAAAACTTGCTTTTTGTCTGCATCACTCAAAACAATGTGGGCAGCGACACCTTGCTGCAAAATAGAAAACTGATAAACACCACCTTTGTTAAGTGTGAGTTTAAAAACGTGGCTTTCTGTTTTACTCAACAGAATATCTTTGTATTCCTTATTGAGTTCAAGTGTTTTACTTGATTGGCTAAAAACAGAGTGGGACACAAAAAGTGTCAAGAAGAAAATGATTGATTTTTTCATTGGTGAAATAATTTTAAGTTTGGGTCAAAATTATTGCACAGTGAATTGATTTTCGCCCTAAATCTACTTCTGGAAGTCCAATATCAGGATTTTGGACTTATTGAAAGCAGATATTCCGATGGCGTTTTACCTGTATGTTGCTTGAAGACCTGGTTAAAACTGGATTTTGAGTTAAAGCCTGCGTCAAGTGCAATTCCTAAGAGTGATTTATGTTTTTCTTTGGGGTCTGCCATTCTAACCATCACTTCTTTCACCCTAAATCCATTCACAAAGTCATTAAAATTCTTAGCATGATAGTTTGAGATGAGAAAAGACACATATTTTACTGGTAAGTTCATTTCATTTGCCAATTCGCTTACAGATAATTTCGGTCTAAGATGCAAAGATTTTTCAGCGAAAACTAAATTGAGTTTGTTTAATTCTGTTTTATCGTCAAAATGAGGGAAAGGGCTTAAATTTTGATTTTTGAGCAATATTTCTTTTGGAATTTCAAAAAAATCTGGTTTGAAATAAGCAATATACCCCAAAAGAAAAATAAAACAGACTAAGACAATTTCGATAGTTTTATATTGAACCAAATAGTAAGTTGATGCTGCCCAAACAAGTAACAACAAACTCATAAAAGCTAAAATGAAAAACATTTTTTTGAAATAGGAATTTAACACCGCATTTTTAAAATCCTTAAATTTTTGCCTGAGTCCCCACAGTTTTTTCACATAAAATGAAAGAATAACAAATGTTGCAAACAGAGGAAAGATTTCAATAAAAAAGAACCAAAACTGCGATTTTATGACTGAAATGAATATTGTATTTTCGAGTAATTGATAGAAGAAATAAAAAATAATTTGCACCAAAATATCTAAGAATGCAGGTAAAAATATAAGCCAATAATTTTTAGAAAACTTGAATTTTGGATTTGTATTTACTTCAAAAAATAGCCAAAATGAGGCTGGAATTAGTAAATAGGATTGTAAAAGCCAAAAAGGAATGACATTTGTCGAGTTATTGTATTTGGTAGCACTTCCCCAAGAAAACAATAAAGTAATCGTTATCACGAAAATAAGTAGGCTAATTGCAACACTTGATAATTTGTTCATTACCTTTTTTGTGATGAGTGCCAAAAACAAAAGAAAGCCCTGTATTGAAGCAATAAGTAATATCGTGTCGTTTATATTGTGCATAAAATTTTTTCCTTTAATTATCGCTAAAAATTTGGTTTCCTAAGTCATTGTTAGCATTTTCAGTGTGTTGCAAAATGGTGGCTAATATACTAATATCCGCTCCTACTGGTGCAAGCGTAACGCTTGCACCCAAAAAAAGATTCAAGGCTTAGCCTTGAACCAGTGAAAATTAGGAATCTGGAATGAATAATTTAAAATTCATTTTTGTATTTCATTCTTCATTCCAGATTCCAGATTATGTATTCCATAGCCACTTGCGCCAAGCCATTTTTTGCTATTTCAACCAATTCAAAATATAGTCTGCTACTTCTTGCCAATTTGGTTCTCCGCAAATGAAGTGTCCACGACCCTTGAACTCTTTGAATTCTTTGATACTATTCACATCTTTGTATGCCCTGAAATTTTTTCTGTTCAATGACGCAGGTACGCAGTTGTCTTTCTCTCCTGCAATAAAAAGCAAGGGTTTATGTGGTTTCCGAAAGTCAATTTTTGCAAATTTTTTCAATGTCCCTCTTGGAATATTCCTGCTCTCTGGCACGACATAGGCATCAAATACCTTGTCAGATTCTTCCCTTGTCATGGTGTTGCAAAAAGCATAGTAAAACCATTTTTTGTTTGGTTCAAATACCGAATTTCCTTTGAATGGGTTTACAACAGCACCATTAACTTTCCAAAAACTCCATTTTGTAGTGATGATTCCTTGCGGGGCTGCCCCGTCAATACAAATTCCAGCTTCCACTTTGTCCATCGAAACTAATTTTTGCACTACCAAACCTGCCAATGAATGACCAATGACAATGGGCTTTTCGGGTAAAGTGTCAATCAGCCTTACTATATTGTTTACAACATCTTCAAAATTCACTTTTGCCAAATCGGGGTTGATTTGTTTTCTCAGCACTTCGGGGCTACCTTCGTGGCAAGGATTGGCTGGCGTGTAGCATTTATATCCCTTTGCTTCAAAATAAGATTTCCATTCTGCCCAGCTTTCTGGGTTTACAAATAGTCCATGCACGAACACGATTGTTTTTGATTTTGAATTTACCATTTTTTTATTGTTTAAAATTTGTGAAAAAGAATGTGTTTGCAGTGCCAAGCACAACAAAACAGATAATAGAATTTTGCTTTGTATTTTCATACTGCAAAAGTCCAAGTTCTTTTTCAACTAAACTTTAACCCAAGTTAAAATCGGATTACTTGCCCGAAATTCTTTTTCTGATACGGCTCAAAGAAGGTCCCTGAATGCCCAAATATGATGAGATGTGATACAATGGAATATGATTAAAAATATCGGGGTGATACTTTATCAAATCCAAATAACGTTCTTCGGGTGTTTGGAAAATAAAACTTTCCGTTCTCCTAATCGCCACATTGAATGCTTCTTGCGCCAAAAGCCGCCCAAATGTTTCCCATTTATGCGATTGTTTGTAAAGTAAGAGTAAGTCCGTAATGTTTATATAAATTACGATAGCATCTGTCATTGCCTGTGTATGATAGTCGCAAGGAACTTGGTTTATAAAACTCTTAAATGTTACGACAAATTGGTTTTTTGAATACAAAAAGATATTTTTTTCTTCGCTTGTCCTGTTGTCAATAATGTAAGAACGAAAAACGCCCGTAGTGATAAAACCCAAATACTTACATACAGATTTGTGCTGGTTGTAATATTCTCCTTTTTTATATTCTTTTTGATGCCAAAAAGAAGTTGAGAGTTCAAAGTCCTCTGCTGATAGGTCAGCAAATTGGTTCAAAGCAAATTTTAAAATGTCTATTTCTGTCATTCAGGGTTTGTATGTTTTCTTAAAATGGCAACAATATTAGGAAATCTTAAAATTAGGAATCTGAAAATTAAAAATCTGGAATCAGGAACGAAATAATTTAAAATTCATTTTTGTATTTCATTCCAGATTCCAGATTAAAAGATTCTTCATTCCGACCGCAGCGACTTTACAGGATTCATCAGTGCCGCCTTGACAGACTGCCAGCTTACCGTAATCAAAGCAATGAGAATCGCTGATGCTCCCGCCAAAGCAAAAATCCACCAAGAGATGCTAATTCTATACGCAAAGTCTGCTAACCACTTGTCCATGAAGTAATAAGCGACAGGAGAAGCGATTACAAAAGCAATAAAAACTAATTTTAAGAAATCTTTGGAAAGTAAAGTCGTGATTTGTAAAATACTCGCACCCAATATTTTGCGGATACCGATTTCCTTGGTGCGGGTTTCTGCGGAAAAGGCAGCAAGCCCCAGCAGTCCCAAGCAAGCAATGAAAATAGACAAGCAAGAAAAATACAATACAATGCTCCCCATCTTTTGTTCCTGCCAGTAAAGTTTGTCCAATCCTTCTTCCACGAAGCCATATTCGAGAGGTGCTTCGGCTTCGTATTTTTTATAGAGTGCTGGTAATGAGTTTATTAGATTATTTATTTGATTCGGTTTTACTTTGACCAAAAGATTAAAAAAGAACTCTTTCGGACGATAGCGTATGATGAGAGGTGCAATCGGCACGTTGAGCGGGCGGAAGTGAAAATCTTTGATTACACCTACGATATTGCCGTCTAAGCCCCAGAATTTCACCTTTTTACCTATTGCCGCCTCGCCTACATAGCCCATGCGCTTTGCCGCCTGCTCATTGATGATAAATCCAGCAGTATCAGACTTGATTTGATAGGAAAAATTGCGACCATGCGCCATTTTCATATCAATCGTAGGAATCAAATCGGGGTCAGCCATGATTTGGGTTATCAAAAATTCATCAGCTTCCACTTGTCCTTCGTATTCTATGTTTGACTCGTTTGCAGTATTTACCAAGTTGCTCGTTGAGGCGGTAACAGACTCCACAAACGCCAATTTTTGAAGGTCATCTTTCAATAAATGTGAATTTGCACGTAAGTTTCCTTTCATGGGTACGTACATCAGTTGCGCCTTGTCAAAGCCCAAATCTTTTTCTTGAATGTAGTTGAGTTGAGTATAAATCACTATGGTACAGATGATTAACCCAATAGAAAATGCAAATTGGGTAGCTATCAAAGACTTGCGAAAGTTTTTCCCTGAATCAAGTTTTAAGATTCCTTTCAAAACCTTGACAGGCTGGTAAGACGAAAGCAAGAGCGCAGGATACATACCCGCTACCAAGCCCACTATCAAGGTAAGTGATAAGGCAAGTAGCCAAAAATGAGTATCTAAATAATTGATTGTTAAATTTTTATCTGCAATTTGATTAAACCAAGGCAAGAGATAAGAAAGCAGTGCCAAAGCAATCACTACGGCACTCAATATCAATAGAAATGACTCGCCAATAAACTGAATCACAAGCTGATAGCGTTGCGCTCCTATCACTTTCCGAACGCCTACTTCTTTTGAACGCTTGGCGGCACGTGCTGTCGTGAGGTTGATGAAGTTAAAGCAAGCAATAAAAAGCACAATCAAGCCCACTGCGGCAAAGATTTTTACATACAAAATATCACCACGCTTGTTCCAGCTATCTGTGTAAAATGCAAATTTGGAATGTAAATAAATATCAGTCAAAGGCTGCAAAAACAAAGTGTTATCAGTTTTTTCATTATTTTTGATTATTTGTTTTTCTATTTTTTGTTCAAATTCACTGGCATTTGCATCTTCACGCAACCGCACGTAGGTATGGAAATTATTGCTTCCCCAATTATAGCTCGACTTGTCCAATTTGACATACTCAAAAGACATCATCACGTCAAACTGCAAGTGAGCATTGGTAGGTAAATCCTTGACCACACCGACGAGGACAAAGTCATCACCACCATTGAGTTTGAAGGTTTTACCCAAAATCGTATTGTCATTTTTCCAATTTTCTCCAAAGTATTTGAGTGCAGTTTTCTCATTGATAACCAATTCGTTAGGTTTTTTCAAAATTGTATTTACATTTCCCTTCACCAAAGGAAAGTCAAAGATTTTGAATAGCGCATTATCACCAAAAAACATCAATTTTTCTTCAAAAACTTTATCACCTTGCTTAAAGTTTCCATACCAGCCTCCCACACGTGCGACCTCCACCACTTCGGGGAAATCGCTTGTAAGCGTAGGAGCTAAGGGACCAGGCGTTACCGCAGTTTCATACTGTCCATCTGCCTGTTTTTCCTTTTTGACGACCCTGTAAATATCTTTGGCGTGCGTATGAAAACGGTCATAGCTCAATTCATCATAGATGAAAAGCCCAATGAGTAGGCAGGCAACCAAGCCCAATGCCAAGCCAATGACATTGATAGCAGTAAAAAACTTACTGTGCCACAGATTTCGAAAAGCGATTTTTAAGTAATTTTTGAACATAGTTTTATAAATTAGGAATCTGGAATCTGAAAATTAGGAATTAGAAATAAAGAATTGCAATTTTGAAACATCTGAAATGAATGAATTAAAACCTGAAAATCTGGAATTAGGAATTAAAAATTCATTTTTGTATTTCATTTCTCCCACTGGTGCAAGCGTAACGCTTGCACCTAAAAAGATTCAAGGCTTAGCCTTGAACCAGTACTACTCCGACCGCAGCGACTTCACAGGATTCATCAGTGCCGCCTTGACAGACTGCCAGCTTACCGTAATCAAAGCAATGAGAATCGCAGATGCACCCGCCAAGGCAAAAATCCACCAAGAAATCGTAATTCTATACGCAAAATCTGCTAACCACTTGTCCATGAAATAATAAGCGATTGGAGAAGCGATTACAAAGGCAATCAACACTAATTTTAAAAAGTCTTTGGAAAGTAAGGTGGTGATTTGTAAAATGGTTGCTCCCAGCACTTTACGGATACCGATTTCTTTGATTCGGCGTTCGGCAGTAAACGCAGCCAAGCCAAATAGCCCAAGGCAAGAAATGAAAATTGCTAAACTTGTAAACCACAGAAATAAAATTCCTATCATCTTCTCTCCCTTGTAAAGTTGTTCATAATCTTGGTCAAGAAACTGAATTTCAACAGGATATCCGTTACTATGCTTTGCACTCACTTCTTGAATTTTATTGATTGTTTCTTGCACATTCTCAGATTTGATACGTACAAGCAAATAATCCACTTCTTTGGGTTTGATAGTGATATAGGCAGGAGCTATTTTGTCTGTTAATTTTACAAAATGAAAATCTTTGAATATGCCGATTATCTTTCCTTTTTCTCCAAAAACATCTAATTCTCTGTCAATTGGGTCTTTCAAATCTAACATTTTCACTGTTGATTCACTTAAAATGACGCTATTGGTATCTGCCGCAATCATTTCAGAAAAATTCCTGCCTTCTACCATTTCTATTTGCATAGTTTCCAAAAAGCCAAGCTCTGTACGAAACTGATGGATATTAAACTCTTTTTCTGTTTTTTTACCATCAATTTTCATATTAAAAACGCTTGTGCTTCCCACCCATTTGAAAGGCATACTATAAAAATTAGTTGCAGAAACTGACTCAATACCAGCTTGTTTTGTCAATTCTTGTTTGATAATTTGATAATTTTGTTTCCATTCGTTTTTCATCTGTACATAAACCAAATTATCTTTGTTTATCCCTAACTTCTTATTACTCATATAGCTAATTTGACTGTAAATCACGATTGCCGCAATAATCATCAAAACAGAAAGCATGAACTGTCCTACCACCAAGCTATTTCGCAAATTCCAAAACTTACTTTGAGAAGGTGAAAATAGCAGCCCACGAAGGATTTTGGCAGGACTAAATGAAGAAAGTACAAAAGCTGGATAACTTCCTGCTAATAAAGTGGTTAAAATGAGTAAAGTACCAAATTGCAGCCAAAGCATTTTGTCGTTTAACAATACAAAAATATTTTTCCCAAAAAAGTTTTCTAAGTAAGACGACATCATTTCTACACAGAATAGCGTAATGCCACTTGCTACTAATACCACAAGCGCAGATTCTACCATAAATTGCCCGACTAACTGCGTTTTTTGTGCGCCCAATGTTTTTCGCAAACCGACTTCTTTTGACCTCTTAGAAGCAATAGCAGTAGATAAATTCATAAAGTTGAAACAAGCCAATAGCAATACAATCAGGGCAAGCAAAGAAAAAAGTTGAACATATCGAATATCGCCTCTATCCCCAAAATCGGTATTAAAGTCAAAGCGAGAGTGCAGGTGAATATCTTTCAGGGGTTGCAGATAAAATACCTCCGCTTCATTATCAAAAGTCTTCTTGGCAAAATCTTTTAGTTTATCATTTATAGAACTTTCTTGCTGATTATCATGCAGTTGAATATAAGTATAAAAGGAATTTCCTCTCCATTCCTCTAAGTTTACATTGTAGTTTTTAACAAAATCCAATGGTATTACAAAGTCAAATGTCAAGTGAGAATTTGCAGGAATATCTTTGATAACACCCGTTACCAGCATAGGGTATTTTTGATTGAGTTGAATCGTCTGACCAATGGGATTTTCATTCTCAAAATACTTTTTGGCAAAAGATTCTGTTAAAACAATAGAATTAGGGTTCTCTAATGCTTTTTTAGCTTCTCCTTTCATAAAAGAAAAGGTAAACATTTGAAAAAGAGAAGATTCTGCATAAATGCCATTGGGTTCGTCTATGTTCTTGTCCTTGTAGGAGAGCAACAAATTACCCCAAAGTGCGAAACGAGTGGCATTTTTTACTTCTGGGAATTGCTCTTTTAGCGTAGGCGACATTTTGGCGGGCGAGCGACCTACTTCATACCAAATATCGTTTTGGTTTTGATGCTGCGCTACCCTATAAATCGTCTGATAATTTTGATTAAAAGTATCATAACTCAGTTCATAATTTACATAAAGCACTATTAATAAGCAGACTGTCAGCCCGATAGACAAGCCAATCACGTTGATGAAGGAGTGCAATTTGTTTCTCAATAAATTCCGAACAGCAATTTTTAAATAGTTCTTTATCATGGTTTTATATCAATTAGAAATTAAGAATCTGGGATAAATTAAAACCTGAAAATCTGGAATTAGGAATTAAAAATTCATTTTTGTATTTCATTTCTCATTCCAGATTCCAGATTAAATTATTCCGAACGAAGTGAGGTAACAGGATTCATCAGTGCTGCCTTGACAGACTGCCAGCTTACCGTAACTAAGGCAATGAGTACCGCAGATGCACCCGCTAAGGCAAAAATCCACCAAGCAATGTCAGCTTTGTAGGCAAAGTCTTCTAACCACTTTGTCATTCCGTAATAGGCTAAGGGAGAGGCAATTACAAAAGCAATCATCACCAATTTTAAGAAGTCTTTGGAAAGCAAGCCAATCAGCTGCCCTATACTTGCACCTAAAACTTTGCGGATACCGATTTCCTTCGTCCGCTGCTCGGCGGTGAAGGCGGCAAGTCCAAAAAGTCCCAAACAAGCAATGAAAATCGCTAAAAATGAGGCAGTTGTAAAAATGCTCCCAAACTGACGCTCTGCTTGGTATTGGCGGTTATAGTTTTCATCTACAAAGAAATAATCAAAAGGATTTCCTGCAAAATGGTTTTGGAATAAGTTTTCTAACTCCTTTACTTTGCCTTGTATCTCATTGGTAGTGAACTTAATAGCAAAATAATTTGGGTTGTACTGCGGAATAGCAATGAGTGGCTTGATGCTTGACTGCAAAGATTCGTGGTGATAGTCCTTGATTACGCCTAAGACCTCTACTTCACCACTTTGTGTAAAAACAGCTTTTAATTTTTGCCCTACTGCCTGTGCATTATTTTCAAAACCCAAAGACCTTACCGCAGCTTCATTAATCAATATAAGATTAGATTTCCAGCTTTTTTCACAAATTTCTTTGGTGAAATTTTTTCCTGCAACTAACTGAATATCAAAAGTTTCTAAATATTTATCGTCTGTAATTAGGATAGAGTATCCTTTCTTGTCGTCATCGGGGAGTGGACTGGTTTTGGTTACACCTGACACCATAAAATTGAACCAGCGTCCTGGGAGCGCACCTGTGGTTGTAATACTTTTTACAAAAGCCTGATTTTCAATAGCTTGTCTGAAAGAAGCTACTCTTTGCTTGTAAGTGCTGTCCTTGCCTATTTCTGCGCCACGAACCACCAAAACTTGCTCCGTATTCATGCCCAAGTCTTTGCTTTGCATGAATTGGAGTTGTCTGAAAAGTACCAAAGTGCTTATAATTAACAAGATAGAGATGCCAAACTGGAAAACTACCAAAGATTTTCGGAGGAAAGCTCCTTTTGCAGATTTGCTGAATGTTCCTTTCAAGATGCTCACCGCAGGGAAAGAGGAAATCGCAAATGCCGTATAACTTCCTGAAAACAAAGCACCTACCACCAAAAATAGCAAACCAATGAGCCAAAAATAATTTTGCTGCAAAATAGAAAAAGATAGATTTTTGCCAATGAGTTCATTAAAAAAAGGTTGAAAAACACTGACGAGGAAAATAGCCAATACAAATCCTACCAAGTTTAGTAAGAATGATTCTCCTAAAAACTGACTGACCAAAGCGGTTTTGCTTGCGCCTGACACCTTGCGAATCCCTACTTCTTTGGCACGTTTCAGCGAGCTGACCGTAGAGAGATTGACGTAGTTAAACCATGCAATCGTCAGAATCAGTGCCGCAATGCCTCCCAAAAGATACACAAACCATAGCTTGCCTGTGGTAGGGTAGGCGTAATCTAAGCTACTGCCCAAGTGCATTTCTGTAGCAGGCTGCAAACGTACTTTTATAACGGATTCAGGCTGTTTCTTTTTATATAACTCATTGATTTTGTTTTCAGTAGCTACGTAATCGTTTCCTTCTTTGATGCTCACAAAGGCATTGAGAAATTGGCTTCCCCAGCTGTCTAAACTTGCCCAGCCTTCATTTCCGTTTAGGTTCGCAGGATTTTTTAAAGTTTCTAAGGAAAGGAATATATCTGCTTGGATATCAGAGTTTTGTGGAATATCTTTGAAAATAATAACTACTTTGTAGGGTTTTGACCCAAACTGATTGTTCATCATCAATATTTGGTTCAAGGCACTTTTCGTTCCAAAATATTTCTTGGCATATTTCTCTGAAATCGCCACTGTAAACGGTTCTTTGAGGGCTTGGGCATTGCCTTCGAGGATAGGGAAGCTAAAAAAATCAAAGAAATTGCCTTCTGCATAAAACATTCCATCTTCTCTAAAACTTTTTGCTGATTTGCTATCTTCTCCCGAAACTCCTACAATGCCATTGGCGATACCGCCAGCCATTCTACAATAACCCTCTACTTCTCCAAAATTTTCTTTGGCGGCAGGTGCAAGTGCGGCATACGTGTATTCGTGCGTACCGCCTTCCTTGCTCTCGGACAAGACTCGGTGTATTTTGGGTAGATTGGTATGAAACTGATTGACACTTTTCTCGAAACCAATGTATTGGAGAATAAAAATAAAAGTGGCAATCCCGACAGCAAGTCCCAAAATGTTGATAATGGAAAAAGCCTTGTTTTTCTGCAAATTGCGAAGTGCGATTTTGATGTAGTTACGGAACATAGTTTTATAATTTAAAAATCTGGAATCTGGAATGAATTAAAATCTGGAATCTGGAATCGCAGCGGCGAACCGTCTGGAATGAGAAATGGAATATAATTTTATAATTTTTAATTCCAGATTCCAGATTAGGCTGTTCCATTCTATACTCTGTATTTCAATTCCCTTGCCAATCATAAATCATTCATAATTAATAACTTATAATTCATAATTTATATTTAATGTCCGTTTTCGGTCGTTTTTGTGCGGAAGTGGGAAAAAGAGATTACAACTTCAAACTTTTCATTACCTTTCCTGCGATGGGCGACCAGTAACTTTGCAGACTTGCAGGCGTGGTAAAGTTAAAAATATAAACTTCCTCCTCCACAATCGTATAAAGTAAATAGGAGTAAGCGCGTTTGGATTGTTGGATAGGATTATTTTTGTCTGTATTTACTTCGGAAACAAACTCAAAAACAATGTATTTTTGCTTGTTGATTTCCTTGATGCCTTCTTGGAGCATGGTAACGTTGGTGTAGAGATTTTGAATAGATGATTTATAAAATTTTTGTAAAAGTTCCAAATCGTCATAGCTCCAAGCCGTTGCGGAAACATTAAAACCAAAATCTACGGTTTGGTCTTGGTTGGTAAACATGGCGATAGGTTTGCGGTAGGTAAAATACTTGGCGGCGAGTTCTTGGTCAGTCATGGGGCGAAAATCTTCGGGAAGTAGCGCGCTGATGGTGCGTATTACCGTTTTGCGTGTGAGCTTAACCTCCTCATTTTGGCTTGCTTTGCGCTGAGAAAAAGCTGAAAATGAACACAATACAAAAAATAAAACAACAGAAAAAAATTGTTTGGACATTGGGAATAATTAAAATTTGAAGAACGTAAATAGTTATGAGTTATAAGTAATTGAGCAAATTAAAACGCTACTAAAAATATTTATTATCTCTGTATTATGTCAAAGATAAAAAGATATAGCAAAAATCTAACTGAATCACAATTTTGAGGAGTTGGAATCAGGTTACAAATATGGAGAAAAAAATCTTTTCTGTAGTCATTGTCAGGCAGTTATTTTGAGCAGTCAAGGTTATAGCTTTCCTGAGTGGGTGAAGATATTTCAGTGCCGCAAAAACACTCTTTATGACTGGTTTAATAGTGATGAAAAACAAGGAATTGAAGGCTTAAAAATAAAGAAAGGGCGTGGCGACCGTCGCACAGCAGAAAAGCTAAATTACAAATACAGGCAGTATTGGCGGTCAGTGAAATGATGGGCTTTGCACCCTCAAATAAACAACCAATGCCAGGTATCAAAGTATTAACACAAGCATTAAAACGTCTATATGTTATCAAATTAGGATATAAATTGAATTAAAACCCCTACAAGATTAGCCAAAAGAGGGGGGAAAGCGTTTTGAAAGAAGTCCAACCACAAATCCAAAGAAAAACCGTTTCCAAAAATGATAGAAAACGGTTTTTCTATTTTTTTAAACATCAAACTTAATGCCTTGTGCCAGAGGTAGATGCGTTCCATAATTAATCGTATTGGTTTGGCGACGCATATAAATTTTCCAAGCATCAGAGCCAGATTCGCGACCGCCACCTGTTTCTTTTTCTCCACCAAAAGCACCGCCAATTTCAGCACCAGATGTGCCGATATTTACGTTGGCAATGCCGCAATCAGAACCCCAATGCGCCAAGAATTTTTCGGTTTCGAGCATATTGGTAGAGAAGATAGAAGATGACAACCCTTGATTCACCTCATTTTGCATATCAATCGCATTTTGCACTTCGCCACTGTATTTGAGCAGGTACAAAATAGGCGCAAAAGTTTCTTCCTGCACCATTTCGTAGTGATTTTCTGCCTCGACGATAGCTGGAGTTACATAAGTTCCCGAAGCATAATTTTCGCCCTGAAGTACCTGCCCACCTATCAGCAGTTTGCCACCTTCTTTTTGTACTTTTTCAAGCGCAGTCGTAAAATTATTGACAGCATCACTATCCACCAAAGGTCCTACCAAAACGCCTTCTTGCAAAGGATTTCCGATAGATAGCTTTGGGTAAATGGCTAATAATCTTTGCTTTACCGCCTCGTATTTGGTATCATGGATTATCAGGCGACGCGTGGAAGTGCAGCGTTGCCCGCAAGTACCCACTGCACCAAAAACGGTGGCTCGGATAGCCATTTCCAAGTCTGCATTTTCGGTGATGATGATGGCATTGTTCCCGCCCAGTTCGAGCAAAGACCTGCCTAATCTTTCGCCAACTGCCTTGCCTACCTGCTTGCCCATACGCGTGGAGCCTGTGGCAGAAACCAAAGGAATACGCCTGTCGTTTGCCATCAATTTGCCTATCTGGGCATCACCAATGATGGTGTTAAAAATGCCTTCGGGCAAGTCATTTTCCTGCAACACCTCCGCTACAATGTGCTGACAAGCTACTGCACACAGAGGCGTTTTCTCAGAAGGCTTCCAAATCGTTACATCTCCGCAAACCGCCGCCAGCATTGCGTTCCACGCCCAAACCGCCACAGGAAAATTGAATGCGGAAATTACGCCAACTACCCCAAGCGGGTGATATTGCTCGTACATTCGGTGTTCGGCACGCTCAGAGTGCATCGTCAATCCGTAAAGCTGGCGAGAAAGCCCCACCGCAAAGTCGCAAATGTCGATCATCTCCTGCACTTCGCCTAAGCCTTCTTGATAGATTTTGCCCATTTCGTAGCTGACCAGCTTGCCAAGTGGCTCTTTGTATTTTCTCAGTTTATCACCTATCTGCCTGACAATTTCGCCACGCTTGGGGGCGGGCATTTTGCGCCAAATGCTGAAAGCGGCTTGCGCTTTTGTTACTACCACCTCATAATCTTGGGCGGTTGCGAGGCAGACAGTGCCTATCAAATTGCCGTCGGTAGGTGATTTTATTTCCTTGGTAGTAGATGAAACTGCATTGCCCCAAACTTGCCCTGTGCTATAAGCAGGACTTAAAGCATTGATTTTCAATACATCAAGCATTTCTTGTATTTCTTTTTTGCGTATCATGGTTTCCATTCATTTATTTTTTTGCGAAGGTAAAAATAAATTAAAAAAAAGAGGATTAATTTTAAGGCTGGAATCCAAAAATGAAAAGAAGTCAAATCTTAGCTGATAATTGCTAAAATAATTCCTAAAATTCCTATAAAAAGGCACAATGGCGAATAATATTTGGTGTCCATCTGAGCAAATTTGGTGTTTTTGATTTTTTTGAAAAAACCTACGTAATGAAATTCGCCCACAGCCCTGCCTACAAATATGGTAGGAATTAACATAAAGCCATAATTTAATAACCAGCTTGGGAGGGCAAAAGAGATAAGTTGAGATTTTATCAAGGCAAAAATGCCAAACCCTAACAAGCCAAAAGCAACTACAAAACACGCAACTAAGCCTGGATTCATTACTTTTTCATGGTTTTCTTGGGTGGGTAGGCTTGCCTCCATACCCCATTTGCCGCCCACGCCCCAATAAAAATGAAGCCCTGAGAGGCTCAAGAAAATGACAAATAACACCAATCCAATCGATATTGTCATAATTGAAAGTTTGTTTAAAAATTATTTTTTTGTACGCAAGCTAATTAAATATTTGACAAACAAACCAAAAAACAAAGAAAAAGCCTTGTTCATTTGTATCTTTGCACAAAGAAAAAGAAAGCGTATGTTCCAAATCCAACAACTGAAACACCAATACGGCGAGAGATTAGTCGTTTCTATTGACCAAATGCAAATAGCGCAAGGCGAGCAAGTCCTTTTGAAAGGCGCGTCGGGCAGTGGGAAAACGACCCTCATGCACATCATCGCGGGTTTGCTAAAACCTACTTCGGGCAAGGTAAATATTGATGGCACTGAAATCACAGCACTACAAGGCGCAATGTTGGACAAGTTTCGCGGGCAGCGAATCGGCATGATTTTTCAGCAAACTTACCTCATCAAAACCTTGACTGTACTGGAAAACTTGCTTTTGGCGCAATACATGGCGGGCAAACCTCAAAACGCTAAACACTGCTTAAATAGCTTGGAAACGCTGAATGTCGCGCACGTAGCAAAGCAAACGCCTGAGCAACTCAGCCGCGGCGAGGCGCAAAGAGTGGTTATTGGCAGGGCTTTGGTCAATCAGCCTTCCATTATTTTAGCAGACGAACCAACGGCAAGTTTGGACGACAGAAATACTGAAATTGTAATAAATTTACTGATGACGCAGGCAAAAAAATACAATGCTACGCTTTTTGTATCTACGCATGACAGTAGAATCGCGCCTCATTTCAGTAGAGTTATTCAGTTTTAGGGTGTGCCAAAAGCAACGGGAATCACTTTCCCATGATGAAAAGAATGTCCGTTTAGCGCAAACCAAGCGATGTATTCCGCAGCTTTGCTTGCTTGCAAAGACGCTTCTGCATTTGGAAAAGCCTCCTCAAACATTTCTGTTTGTACTGAGCCAAGAGCCAAGCAGTTGATAATCACGTTCTTTTCCAATAGCTCCATCGACAAGGTTTCCGTCAGGTTTGCCAGCGCAGACTTGGAAGCACTGTACGCAGAAAGCCCTGCAAACTTGACTGCCCCCTGAAATCCGCCCATGCTCCCAATATTGAGGATATGCGCGTTCGCAGTCTTGCCCATGCAAGGCAGAAAAGATTTTATCAGCTTGACCACACTCAGCACATTTACATCAAATGAATGAAGCCAATCGCTATCAGTGAGTTGCTCAAAAGGTTTTTTTACTAAATAGCCTGCGTTATTAATCAAAATGTGAATCTCCCCAAACTGTGCTTTTATTTGCGCCAACACCTGTTCGTCAAAGTTCATCAGGTCAAAAGCAAAAGGGAATAGATTGGGCTGGGTGGATTGCAAATCAAGCAGTGCCTGTGTATTTCTTGACAAGGTAATCACTTGATAATGCGGATTTTGTGTGAGCAGTTTTGCAGTTGCGTAGCCGATGCCCCTGCTCGCGCCTGTGAGAAGAATATTGGTCATAGAGATTTTGTTTTTGAGTTTTTATTGTTTTGAGATTATTTTTTCTAAACTAAATACGTAGTCTATGTTGTATCATTTGTAGTCTAATATAGAGCAACTCTTTGATAGTCAATATTTTATCAATCAACCCTTTTGCCATTCACCTCGTTAAAGCAAGGTGTTAAGAATAAAATGCCTTTCAAGACATGAAACTTTATAAATCTTATAGCATGATTAGTATATCAGGCTTGGATTAATTCCATGATTTTAGGCGTAGGAGAGGGGATTTTATGGCTCGCAAAAATAATTTTGAAATTATTTTAAAAACATGGGTTACTTTTTTCACCTCTTCGTATTAACGTCAGATTTTCAATACGCAATTTCAAAAAACCTATTGATAACAAATTTAACTTTTCATTTAACATTAAACATTTTAGAATCATGAAATCATTAAAATTAGCTCTCGTTGCTCTTTCTTTCGCTTTCTTAACTTCATGTGGTGGTGCGCCTAAAACTGAAACTACAACTGATGCTGACACAGTTAAAGTTGAAGCTGCTCCAGTTGAAGCTGCTCCAGTTGCTGCTGATACTACTGCTACAACTGACACTACTAAAAAAGCACAATAATTTTTGCTCAAACGGTATTTGACTATCGAATAAGCAAATTTAATCCCGTAAAAAAAGCCTTTCTCTATCCAGAGAAGGCTTTTTTTGATGATTTATCTGATTTGCCATGGATTAAGGCAACTATCTTACTTGTTTTTTACTTCTTTTAATCCATTGTCATACATTCCTCTAAGCCACTCCACTGTCTTTGTATCTGATTTTGAGGGAGTTCCAGCATCAAAAGGAGGCTGTGGGTCGTACTGGATAGAAAGTTGGATAGCCTTGGCATAATCCTCTCCCATGATTTCGCTTGCCAACGCCAAGCCCATATCAATTCCAGAGGAAACACCCGCAGCAGTGTAAATTTTACCTTCTTTGACCCAGCGATTGTCGCTAAATTTTGCGCCATAATTTTCTAATATCTCCTTGCCGTACCAATGACAAGCGGCAGATTTTCCTTTTAAAACGCCAGCAGCAGCCAAAATCCACGACCCCGTACAAACACTGGTGGTATAAACCGTTTTTTCATGGATTTTCTTAATCCAATCCAGCGTTTCTTTGTCTTGGCAAACTTGATAAGTGCCTTGCAAGCCACCAGGCACAAGCAAAATATCCGCTTGGGAAATCTCAGAAAAACTATAATCAGCACTGAAAGTCAGGACGTTATCAGATTTGATTAAGCCTTTTTGCTTTGCTACAGTTCTGATTTCTGCGCCCATGATGCCGCCCAGCACCTGATATGCGCCAACGACATCTAAGGGAGTGAATCCATCATACAGGAAAATGGCAATGGTCTTTATTTCAGGTTTTTGACTTTTAATTTCTTGACCATAAGCAAGTAAAGTATTGAAAATGAACAGAATACAAATTAGTTTTTTCATCATGTGTGTAGATTTTAGAAAATGAGAAGTATTGTTATTTTAGTTAAAAAACAATGGAAATACATTTTGTTAAAAAAAATTGATACCTTTTATTCCAAGAACTCTTTTTTTTATAAACCTATTTCACCACAATCAGCTTTTCATTTTTGGGTAGCAATTTTCCGATAGGGCGCAAGTCCAACTCATGCTTCTTAAAAACTGCTTGTAGCTCTTTTTCCCCACTTGGCTCAATGGCAATGAGCAAGCCGCCACTCGTCTGCGGGTCAGCCAAAATGTATCTCTGATGAAGCGCATCTGCCTCATTTTCAAAGTGTATCAGATGTCCATAGCTGTTCCAGTTCCGTACTGTTCCGCCAGGATAGGATTTTTGTGCCAAATATTCTGCGATAAAAGGTAGCTGGGGAACTGCCTCAAAATCAATTTGCGCGCTCAGCCCACTTCCCTCGCACATCTCACGAAGGTGTCCGAGCAAGCCAAACCCCGTTACATCTGTCAAAGCCTTGACTGCGGCAATTTTGCCCAAATCTGCGCCAATTTTGTTGAGTTTCATCATTTGCTCAGGGGCAATCTGCGCGTGTTCCGCTTTCAAAATATCTTTTTTCTGTGCAGTGCTTAAAATCCCAACGCCCAGAGGTTTGGTCAGGTAAAGCGTGCAACCTGCTGAGGCTGTGTCATTTCGCTTCAAATTTGCCTTGGGGACGATGCCCGTAACTGCCAGCCCAAAAATTGGTTCGGGACAGTCAATGCTATGCCCACCTGCCAAAGAGATTCCCGCCTCATTACACGTAAAACGGCTTCCTTCCAGTACGCGTTGGGCAAGTTCGGGAGGAAGTTTGTCTATCGTCCAGCCCAAAATCGCAATCGCCATAATCGGCGTGCCTCCCATGGCATACACATCACTAATCGCATTGGCAGAGGCAATCCGCCCAAAATCGTAGGCATCATCTACGATAGGCATAAAAAAATCAGTCGTGCTGATGATACAGTTTTCGCCATCAATCTCATACACTGCCGCGTCGTCTTTGCTGGCGTTTCCCACCAAAAGTTGGGGCGGAGGAGCATAGTGCGTATTGCTTTTGAGCATCACATCCAAGATTTGCGGCGAAATTTTGCAACCGCAACCTGCTCCATGGCTGTACTGGGTAAGTTTTACATTTTCCATTGAGTTTTCTTTGAGTTATTGTATATACTTTTCAAAAGGAATCACAAATTTTGTTATCATATCATTTGCACGTTTGCGCGCTTGAATTACAAAGTGTTTTAGATAAGATTTTGCCCACATTGCCTTTGTCCCATTAAAAGTTTGGTCAAGGTCGCAAATGTGAATTTGTATTTGCATAGCTGCCGCCCAATTAATGTATAGTTCATCAGGTTTTGCCTTAAATAAATTACCAAAATATGCATTTTTGCAAACTAATTTATCATTTTCTAATTTCCAATCCAGTTCAAAGTAACTAATGGTAAAATTGTTAAACTCTTGATTATCTATCATTTTTGCACAAAGTTGCGCTAATTTATAGGCTGAAATTATATTGGGAGGTTGTGCAGATTTTGAAATATTACGCGTTTTAACATCTACAATTTCATAAAAACCATTTTTCACCACTACTATATCTGCGGTATCATTTTGTTTTTCATCAAAAGGATTTTCTTCACTCCATTTGATAGTTGCATCTTTTCCTCTACTCAATAAAAACATTACGGTTGGTGAATCAAATAATTCTTGTCTTGCTTTAAAACCTATAATTGTTGGATTTTTAGCGTACAAATCATTCAAATATTCATATTGTCTAAAAGTTTCAGTTGGAAATTGTTTTTTAATTTCATGATAAACATATTTGTCAAAAGGTTCACCTGCGGCGTGTCCTGACAATGTTCCAGAAATTGGTTTGGGAATTTCACAACCAACAACCACTTTTTTTAAAATACTATAACCAACCAATATCATCTATTTTTATAGTTTAAAAAGTTCGTCAAACAGTACATTTATTTCCTCCAAAATATCATCTTTTTTTGTTTCCAAATATAGTTGGCAGTGTTCTGTTATTTTATTGTGTAGCAAAACTTCTTGTGCATTTTGCCAATTTATAGCCCGAAAGGGAATACTTGTCAAGGGTTTTTCTGAAAATTCTACAATATTTCCTTTTACTATGCCATTGATTTTCAACCAATTAAAAACTTGGGAATGGTTTAAAAAAGCCAAGATATACTCAATGCTTTCTTTTGTGGTGGCTTTGCGAAAAATGGCTGTTACATCTTGTGTTGGATAGATTTGCGCTTCTGCTAAGGCAAAACGAAAATAATTCTTGTGAGAAATCCGTTCTTTGCAAGGCACAAAAATTCGTTTTTCTGGACTACCAAACAGTGCGAAATTTCTTAAAAAACACCATTCCCAATATTGAATTTTACGATGATATTGATACCTTTTTTCTAAATCAGTTTTATACTCTTGTAAATGTTTATAAAAATAGGGAAAATTGGTTGTAAATTCATTTTCATCTAAACCATCTTTTACATACAAATAATTTGTAATATTTTCATAATAAAATGGCTGTAAATCTTTTGCTTTTACAACTTTAAGTATATTTTTTTGTTCTTTTTCTGTTAAAATATCTTCGTTCAAAAGTGTATCACTTAACTGAAAAGCTTTATCCAAACCACTCACCAAACCATTACCAATGTCGCAAAATTCGCCAAGTGTATAATAATTAATTTGGTTTTCAAAAAGGTTTGTATTTGGCTTAATACATTGATTTTCAAATATTTGCAATTCATTTTTTAGTGCAGAGTTTGCAAGAACCCATCTTTCATTTTTCCTAAATTGTGATAAATTTATATATTCTGCCCCTTCAAAATCTGTATCAGTTTTAAGGTTTTCTAAGGTTTCATTTGTTAATTTCTTATTAGCAAAATATTTTTTTATACTAATTACATTGTCTTTATTATAATTTTTAGCTTTTATATATTTGAAAATAATGGTTGATGTTGCAACTTTATCAAAAATGGGAGTTTCATTAAAATGATAAATCGTTTCAAAATAACCATTTTCGACCATATAATTTCTCAAACTTATTGAATGTGTTGTATTCAGCCAATATTCAGGACAAATAAAAATCAATTCCCCATTTTCGTTTAGTAATTCAATAGATTTGAGAATAAAAATATAGAGATAATCACACAGACTATTAAAATATTTGTTCCAGAGTGGGTTATTTTGTAATTCTGCTTTGAGTTCCGTTTCCAAATTTGCCCACCGAATGTAAGGCGGATTGCCAATAATCAAATCAAACTTTCTGTCAATTTGTGCGGAAATAAAACTTTCGTACTTCACATTTTGATAACTGGTTACCAAATTCTCATCAATTTCATAAGCACTAATATTTTGAAAACCTTGTTTTTGTAACAATTCAATAAAAATTCCTTCCCCACAAGATGGTTCTAAAATCTGTGAATTTTTACCAACAGTTGCTAAATTAATCATAAAATTAGCCATAATTTCGGGTGTGAAATACTGACCAAATTTATTTTTATGATTTGATTTTACAACCACTGTCATTCTTTTACTGTTTATAATCCAATTTCTTTACTTTATTTTTGCCGAAGTCGCGCCGTAGCCAAACCTTTCCTTTTGGGCATCTTGGAAAAATGCAACGTTTTTGTGCTTGCTCAGTCTGCGCTGAATCTCCGTCCGCAGTGTGCCGTTGCCTACGCCATGAATAAAAATGACTTCGCCCACATTCTCAAAAATAGCCTTATCCAACTGCTTTTCAAAGGTATCTAACTGTAGTTCGAGCATTTCGCCTGCGTTCATTCTGTCAGCTTTGTCTGTTAGCTTCTCGATGTGGAGGTCTATTTCCCTGTTTTTGAACTTGGGTGGGAGTATGATTTTCTCGATAATTTTTTCTTTGACAGGCTCAGTGGGCGCATTGGCAGAAAGCATACTTTCTTTGAGTTGTTCCGCATTAATTTTCTCAGGTTTTACGCTTTCTATTTTTTGGTCAATCTGGAAAACGTAACCTTCCTTGTCGAGCAAGGGCGATTTTTTCTTGCTTTTAAAAAATGAATCTGCGTTAAAGACAATCTTGCGGGTCAGCGGCTCTTTGGGCGTGCCAAAACCAGCCTTAAAAATCAGTGCCTGAATGAGCAAAGGCGACCACTTTTCAAAACGGTCTAAGTTTGCTTCTTCTACTTTTTGGAAAGTTTTTTTCCGCAAGTGTCCCGCCGCAATCCCGCCGTAGTTGTCGTCTTTGAGTTCGCCAATGGTAAATAAAATATCTATTTCGGTATTATTGACCAGATTTACAGTGAGTTGCTTTTCATTGATGGGAATAAAAACCAAGAAGAAGCCCACCTCTCCCACCACCTTATTGCTCTCAGGTACGGAATCCTGCATGGAAATTCGCTGTCTTTTTTCACGAAAAACAATGGTTTCTTCCATTGCTATCAGTGTTACTTCGTTTTGCAGGACAGGAATCCGAAAACCGTCCTCAATTTCTACCTCAATTACGTGATTGGGGAGAAAATTGGTAATGATGCCCTCCTGTTTGAAATGAATGAGCCTTACTCTATCGCCTACGTGCATTTTGTTTCTTTTTTTTGAAAATAAAAAGCAAAGCTACAAAAAATATTGGACAAAATATTAGGCGGCTTTATACTTATCAGGATATTTTGGGGTGATGGCTTTATAAAAATCTTTGATTAAAATCATGTCTTTTTCCATATCGCCCGAAGGATAAAACACATTTTCAAAACCTGCCGTTTTCTTTTTATAGTCTAAGTAGCCCAGCACGATAGGCACTTTGGCGGCTTCGGCTACGCGATAAAATCCTGTTTTCCACTCTTTGACGGCACTGCGCGTACCTTCGGGCGGAATGAGGAGGCAGAGGCTTTCCTGAGTCGCAAAAAGGTTGGTCATGTAATCCACTAAATTATTTTTTTTGCTTCTATCTACGGGAATCCCGCCCGTAGCGCGCATGAGAACGCCCAAAGGGAAAGAAAATAGCTGTTTTTTTGCCAAAAATTTCACCTTCAAGCCCAGCGTATAAAAAACGGAAAGCGTGATGGGATAGTCGTAGTTGGAGGTATGCGGCGCGGCAACGACCACACATTTTTTGATTTCGGGAGGAATACTTCCCTCTATTTTCCAGCCTATCGATTTGAAATACCACTTGGCAACAAGTTCTATCATGGTGTTTGGTTTGTATATTATTAAATTCTTGGAACACTGATTTTACGGATTAGACGGATTTTCACGAATCTTTTTTTATTATTTGCTTCATCGCTAAATTCTTGGAACACTGATTTTACGGATTA
>JAAFJS010000047.1 GCA_013298985.1 Cytophagales bacterium | reverse complement strand
CCCCCCCGCCCCAGTTGCACTGCGCCCTACGAGGGGGAGAAAATACAGAAATGCTGTTTTCCCCCTTTGGAGGGGGGTAGGGGGAGGTTAAAGGTTATACACATTTTATTTTTTATTTTGGTATAAATTCGAAAACACACAATCTATCCAAATTTTTCCTAAGTCTGACAAAGAAAATCATTAAAATTTATTCTAAAAAATGGATACCCAACAAATCAAAGAGCAGTACATTCATTTCGTTTTGGCGCAAAACAAACGCCCAGAATCCGTTTATTTGTTTATGAAAAGCATAGCACTCGAAGAAAAAGTGTTTTATGAGCATTATACCACTTTTTATGACTTGGAGGCGGCAATCTGGGCAGATACACTCAAAGAAACCATAGAAAAAATACAACAAGAGCAGGTTTATGAAAGCTATTCGGTCAGGGAAAAAGTCCTTGCTTTGTACTTTACCTTGCTCGAATCCTTGAAATCTATTCGCACTTTTGCAGTGTATAGCTTCAATCACCCCAAAGATTTTCCCATAGATGGCGGCGTACTGAAAGAAAGCAAAAACGTTTTCCATGATTTTATTTCTCAGCTTGTTACCGAAGGCGTTTATACGGGCGAGATTACTGACCGAGCCTTTTTGACCGAACGCTACCCAAGCGCGCTATGGTGGGAAGCCATTTTTATCATTCGTTTTTGGGTAAATGACAGCAGTAAAAACTTCGAGCGCACAGATGCGGCAGTGGAGAAATCCGTAAATTTGGCTTTTGACCTGCTCGGAAAAAACATTGCTGACGCTACTTTTGATTTTGTAAAATTCCTTTTTAGTAAATAGTGCATTGTTTCTTGTACTTCATTCCTTGTTCGAAGTCAAGAAACAACAAACCTCAACATCTCAAACAAGGAATAAAAAATGGCTGACGAAATAAAAGTACCAGAAAAAAAAATTCAATCCAGTATCCCTACCTCTAAGGTGGAAAGGGCAACCAAGTTTGTGAAAACAGGCGTGAAAGTGGGTGCAAATTACGTGAAGCACTACGCCCAAAAAATGGTGAACCCTGAAATGGGGACAGAAGCACTTGACAAGGCAAACGCAGAAGATATTTATGGCGCACTTAGCGAACTCAAAGGCAGTGCATTGAAGGTGGCGCAGATGATGAGCATGGACAAAAATCTACTGCCCCAAGCCTATTCTGATAAGTTTACTATGGCGCAATATTCTGCACCGCCGCTTTCTTATCCCTTGGTAGTCAAGACTTTCCAAAGCTATTTTCAGAAATCGCCTACGGAAGTTTTTGATACTTTTAGTAAAGAAGCCGTCAATGCTGCCTCTATCGGTCAGGTACACAAAGCAAGCAAAAACGGGAAAGAATATGCTGTAAAGGTGCAGTACCCTGGCGTGGCGGAAAGTATCAGCTCTGATTTGAAAATGGTGAAACCTTTTGCCAAGCAGATTTTGGGTTTGCAGGAAAAAGATTTGGTGATGTATATGGGCGAGGTAGAGCAAATGCTGGTTGCCGAAACGGATTATGAATTGGAGCTAAGGCGTGGCGTAGAAATTTCGGAGGCTTGCGCGCACATTGCGAACATTGATTTCCCCAAATATTACCCCGAATATTCGTCTAAGCGAATCTTGACGATGGATTGGCTCACTGGACAGCATCTTTCTGAGTTTCTGATGACAAATCCCTCGCAAGAAGTTCGCAACAAAATAGGGCAAGCGATGTGGGATTTTTATGATTACCAAATGCACGAATTGCTCTCTGTTCATGCCGACCCGCACCCAGGCAATTTTTTGATGCGCCCAGACGGAACAATGGGTATTATAGATTTTGGCTGTGTCAAAGTAATTCCTTTGGAGTATTATCGTGTTCATTTCAAGGTAATTAACCCACAAATTATAGAAAATGACGAGATAATGGAAAAGGCATTTTATGAGCTGGGCTTTATCTATGAGGACGATTCGCAGTACGAAAAAGAGCTATTTTCTGGTATTTTTAGGGATATGATTCGCCTGACAGTGAGTCCTTTTCGCACGCCCACTTTTGATTTTGGCAATGATGAATACTTCAAACTGCTTTATGGATTTGGTGAAAAACTGGCAAAAACGCCAGAACTCAAAAATTCCACTAAGCCAAGAGGTTCAAAAGAAGCACTTTACCTCAATCGTACTTATTTTGGACTTTATTCTATGCTTAATCAATTAAAGGCAACGATTACTACCCATACAAGTTGGAAAATAAGATAAAATAAGTAGCTTTGCTTAATGTTTATTAGGCAAACTTTACTTGTTTTTTCTATTTTCTGCTATTTCCAGTCTTTTGCACAATCCCATATAGATATTGATGACCGTGCAGAAATAGTTTTATTAGGAAAAAAAGCCGCGTTTTTTGAAGACAAAAATCGCAATTTTACTTTCGAACAAGTAAAACAGGATTCTTTTGCCCAAAATTTTCGCCCTTTTCCCAGAGAAATACTCAACCTAAGTACCACTTCCTCAGCAGTATGGCTCAAGCTGAATCTGCATATCCATACCCAAAAAAGATACTACATTCAGATAGATAATCCTGACATTGACAGCGCATTTTTTTACTTTCCTGACCCTCAAAATCAGTATTCCTATATACGCACAGGCAAAAATTTTCCAATCACCGCAGAAACTATCGCTTCTACACACTGCATCATAGAAATACCCCAAACTACTGTAAATCAGGAACAAACCTATTATCTGCGGCTTACCTCGAAGCGATACATCATAGTAGATATAAAGGCTATTTCTCAGAATACAATACTTAACACCTTGTTAATGAGGTATATGGTTGAATTGATTTTTTTTGGTGTAGTTTTTTTGGCAGTGCTTTACAATCTGTTTGTTTTCATTTCCATTCGCGACATTTCTTATTTTTATTACGTGATTTATACTGCGCTTATTGGGTTAAACATTGCCCATGGGCGAGGATATTTGGGCTTGTTTTTCCCTGATTGGCGAGAGTTTTTGAGTGGTCAGTATTCTTTTTTGTTTGGGGCATTGTATATTCCTTTTATCACTCTTTTTGCAATTAGTTTTCTCAAAGTAAAGCAGTATAACGTATGGATTTACAGAGGTTTACTGCTTTTGCTTTTCATTTCCATCTTGCATATTATTTTCTCACTTTTGGGGTTGGGCGGCATACTTTTCAAGGCACTACATACTTTTTTGTTTCTCAATCTTGCTTGCTATCTCGCCACAGGATTTTGGGTGTATCGGCAGGGGCATAAACCAGCACTTTATTTTTTATTAAGTTGGAGCATTTTTACATTTTGCACCATCATCGCTATTTTGGCATATACTGATTTCATTCCTTACACGTGGTTTTCCAAATATTTTACACCTTTGGGAACAATGTCCGAAACCATTATTTCTGCGGTAGGGCTTGCCAGCCAAATCAATTTATTGAAAAATGAAAAAAAAGCACTCCAACTCGAACACATCAGTTTTATAGAGCAACAAAAAGAAATATTAGAACAAAAGGTACAGGAACGCACCAACGAACTCAATATCCAAACGAAGGAAATAGAAGTTCAAAATGAAGGGCTAAAACAGTATCAACAGGAGCTAATCACCATCAATGAGCTTTTGCATGAACGAACAGACTTGATAGAACAGCAACACAATGAGATAAATACACTAAACAAAGACTTGGAAAAACGAATTGCAGCACGCACCAACGAGCTGCAATTTGCCTTAGATAACCTCATCAAGAAAAATGAAGATTTAGAACAATTTTCTTACATCATCTCTCACAACATACGCGCGCCTATCGCGCGCATACAAGGGCTACTCAATATTTTTAATCGCGAAAACTTTGGTGATGAGTCCAATAAGGAGATTTTTAAGTATATCGAGTACGCCACCATTAGCTTGGATACGGTGATTAAAGACCTGACGCTTATCCTCACGATTCGCAAGGATTTAAACAAGGTAAAGGAAGAAATAGATATTGTAGCACTGATTCAGTCAGAGTTATTTTTCTTTGCTGACCAAATCTCTACCTCAGAAGCATTGATAGAGAAGCAGTTAGAAGTTAAAACGTTATTTTCTATCAAAGGTTATTTGCAGAATATCGTACATAATCTGATTTCGAATGCTGTCAAATATCGCAGTCCTCAAAAGCGGCTAAAAATAAAAATCAGTACCACGCAAGAAAAAAATAATATGGTGCTTACTATTCAGGACAATGGACTGGGGATTGACCTGGCAAAAACGGATTTATACAAAATTTTTGGCTTGTATCAGCGTATGCACACACACGTAGAGGGCAAGGGCTTAGGCTTATATTTGGTGAAAACGCAGGTAGACGCGCTGGAAGGGCGAATATCCATTGAGAGCAAGCCAAACGAAGGCGCAACTTTTAAGGTTTATTTCCCTATAAACAAAGAAGAAAAATAGATGTAAGTAGTTATGAATTATAAATTAATCGCAACAGTGAACCGTACAAATAATTAGTAATCAGTGTTTTATAGAATAATTTTAATATAAACCAATTTTATACATACTATTTATTATCAGAAAAAACACTATTTTTGTAATGAACTTGTTTGGTGGGGGGAAGTCATCATGTCTTTGGCACGCAGATAACACGGATTTTACGAATAAAACACAGATTTTTTTAATTTTTACCCGTAAAAATCTGCTCAATCTGCGTTATCAGTGTGCTTAATCTATTAAAATAAATCTCGAAAAAACAAGCTCAATTAAAATCTAAAACGCTATTTATCAAATGGTTACTCCATTACGCATCTTATTGTTGCTTTTTTATATCGGCTGTATTTCTGCCGTTATCATGGTACTTTCTCCCAAACAAATCAAATTGGCGGACGATTTGACGATGAACGTTTTTAGTATCGAAGATTGGGAAAGCAAAGTAGATACGACGAGCAAGGTGGACATGGCTCAGTTTGCCGAAATAGCCAAGCAGGTCGATAGCGTAGAGCAAACTACGACCAAGCCAGAGGAATTATTGGTAACTTCGGCGGCAGACAATAACCAAAGTGTCGTAGCCAAAAGAGAAAAAATAGAACCCGTCAAAGATGTCAAATACCCAATCCAGTTTGCTGATAGCCTCCAGCCGTACAGTTTGGATAATTTTTTTGCCTCTTTGGTCAATATTTATGATGACAAAAGTTTGGTTAGGGTGGTGCATTACGGCGATTCTCAAATCGAGGGCGACCGCATCAGCGAATATTTACGCACTCGCTTTCAGGGCAAATTTGGCGGCTGTGGCGTGGGTTTAGTGCCTATGCTCGAAAAACAGGCTTTCCGTTCCACACTCACCACTGACTTTGCGCCTAACTGGTCGCGCCAAGCCATTTATGGCAATGATGCGCCCAAATCGCGCAAAAAAGGCGTACACTATGGCTTGCTTGCTGCTTCCTATCGCTACAGCCCGCTGAAAAGCAATGACTCGACGGGCAAACCGCAAACTTATCGGTCTTGGGTGCGCTTCAAAGAAACACAAAATCATGGAAACGACCACAAAAATACGCAAATCGAAAACATGAAAATTTTGTATTCTTCTCCACTTTCGCGCATAGAAACTAAGATTAATATTGATGGAGATTCTGCTATCAGTCAATCACTTGGCTTTGCCAACGAATTTAATATTTTCGAGCAAAGCCTGCCCACCAAGTTCAAAAAACTCACCCTCAATTTCGAGAGCAACGAAGGCGCGCAGCTGTACGGAGTCGCCTTGGATTGTAATGCGGGCGTGGCTGTAGATAATGTTGCTTTGCGGGGAAGTTCGGGCGTGGAATTTACAAAAATGGAAACTGAGTTATTTCGTCAGCAGATTAAAGAAATGAATGTCAAGCTGATAATCATGCAGTTTGGTGTGAATGTTGTGCCTAATGTATTGAGTGATTATACTTTTTATGAAAATTTATTTTACCAACAATTAAGATTTTTGAAATCACTTGCGCCAGATTTGAATATTTTGGTTGTGGGCGTTTCGGACATGGCGCGCAGGCAAGGGACAGGCTATAGCTCCTACCCCAACGTGCCAAAAATCAGGGAAGCCCAAAAACGAGCCGCATTCAAGGCTGGCTGTGCCTACTGGGACTTGTACGAGGCTATGGGCGGGCATAACTCGATGCTCAGTTGGGTGAACAACAAACCCGCGCTGGCAAACAAAGATTACACTCATTTTACACCGCGAGGCGCAAGACTGGTCGGTGAAATGCTTTACAACGCCATGATGAAAGCATACGAAAACTTTAAAAAACGAAAAGGTTATGACAAAGAAGATATACAATAAACGTTTGATAGCATTTTGGCTATTATCGTTTTCATTAACAGCTACTTATGCACAGCCTTACAACTTTGTGCGCTATGATAGAAATGTAATTCAACAGCATAAAAACAATGAGATGAAATACTTTTTTCAGTCATTGAAAGAGCTGCAAACCAATACCAACCGCAAAGTAAATATCGTCCATATTGGTGATTCACACATTCAGGCAGACCAGTTTTCGGGCAAGTTACGAAGCCTTTTTCAGAATGACGAACGCTTTGCCAACGGCGGTCGTGGATTTATCTTTCCATACAATGTCGCCCAAAGCAACAATCCTTACAACTACCAAGTAAGCTATACAGGCTACTGGGAAGGGCAAAAAAGCGTGAACCGCAATGTGCTGAGTAAGTGGGGTTTATCTGCCATTTCAGCCAAAACTACCGACTCACGCGCTACCATTATGATTAACCCCAATGTCAATGGTGGTTCTTACAAAATCTCACGCATCAAGATTTTTTATCCTGTTTTTGACGAAAGTTCTTTCAATGTAAGTTTGGAAATAGACCCCAAAGAATTGATTTCCACGTATTTGAGTCGCAGTGGCTATGTAGAATACCAGTTCAGAAATCCTCAATCGTCTATCAAAATCACCTTGAACAAAAATAGTTTTTTACAAAATCACTTCCTTCTCCAAGGCATTAATTTGGAAAATGATGATGCTGGCGTGCTTTATCATGCCATCGGGATTAACGGCGCGATTGTCCCTACTTATTTCCGTTGCGAAGACTTCGAGAAACACTTGGGCGTACTCAATCCTGATTTGGTCATTGTTTCTTTGGGCGCAAACGATACACACGTGGGTAATTTTAATGAAGAAGAATACAAAAATAACTTGCGCTATTTGGTCTATGAAATTCGCAAAGCCTCTCCCAAAACTTCCATTCTAATCATCACTCCCGCAGACAGTTATCTCTGGCGTAGGCGCGTAAACCCAAACAATGAAAAAGCACGACAGCAGATATTAGAACTGACAGAGGAAATGAACCTTGCTGTTTGGGACTTTTTTGAGGTGATGGGCGGACTCAAATCCATAGACAAATGGGTGCAGAGCAACTTAGCGGCGCGGGACAAACTCCATTTTACCCCCAAAGGCTACGAATACCAAGGCGAATTGCTGTTTGGCGCATTGGATAATTCCTATAAAGAATACAGCAATTTGAAATGAAATTGAAATAAAAAAGTGTGTGAAAAATCGAGATTTTTTGCCAATTTCCCTACAAAAAATATAAATTTGGGAAATATGAAAAAATCTGAAAATAAAATGACACGCAAAGATTTTCTTACACAAAGCGGAATGTTGGGCGCGCTGGTTGCTCTTTCGCCCTTATTGGCACAAGCATCTGCTTTGCCCGACAAAAAAATCAAGGTTGCCCTCATTGGTTGTGGTAGCGTTTCCAATATGTACCTGCCACATTTGTCCAAATCACCTCACGTAGCGTTAGTAAGTGCCTGCGACATCATTCCTGCGCGCGCCCAAGCGCAAGCCGAGAAATACCAAATTCCCAATCACTACCCCAGCATTGAGGCTCTTTTAGCAGGTGTGCCTTTTGATTTGTTGGTAAACCTGACAGATATGCAGGTGCATGGTAGGCTCAATAAGCAGGCTCTGATGGCAGGTAAACACGTTTGGAGTGAAAAACCACTTGCAAATAGTTACAAGGAAGGCAAGGAACTGGTCGAGTTGGCAACTAAAAAAGGGTTGCGGATTTGGGGCGCGCCTGCGGTAGTGAATAGCCCTCAGTTTGCGTTTATGGCAAAGTCAATCTTAGAAGGAAAAATCGGCAAGGTAGCAGCGGCTCATGCACATTATGGGCATTTAGGACCTACTTGGTCGGCGTTTTTCTATGAGCAGGGCGGCGGCAGTTTACCCGATTTGGGCGTGTATAATTTGGCAACGCTAACGGGGCTTTTGGGTCCTGCCAAGTCTGTGGTGGCAATGACCAATGTGATTACGCCCACGCGAAAAACGGATAACAAAGGAGAAATCAAGGTAATAGCAGAAGACAACGCGATGGTACTCATGGAACACGCAAGCGGCGCACTATCTCACGTTCAGTGTGGTTTTAACTATTTTGACCCGTATGGACATGAGGGCGAAGGGCAGGAAAAGCCCACAATTACCCTCTATGGCACCAAAGGAAATATGCACCTGATAGGCTATGATTGGTCGCCTTTTGGGGTAGATATGGCAACTACAGAAAATGAGAAAACGGTCAGATTTAGCACAGATACAGGCACTTACGTTTGGGAACAAGGGGCATCTGTCATCTCAGCAAGTTTGGCAACCGCCCAAGAGCCACTCATCACAGTTGCCCATGCTTTGCACGTATTGGAGGTGATTGAGGCGGCGCGCACCTCGCAAGCTACTGGAAAAAGGATTAGCCTCCAATCTACTTTTAAGTATCCAATCGTATAGTCATGCCTACTTTTTCGGACGAGTTTTTTATGCGTGAGGCGTTGCGTTTGGCAGCAGAGGCGGGTGAGCAGGGCGAAATTCCTGTGGGGGCAGTCGTAGTTTATCAGCAAAAAATCATAGGGCGTGGCTTTAACCAGACCATCGCGCTCAACGACCCCACAGCGCACGCGGAAATGATAGCCATTACGACTGCGACCAATTTTATTGGCTCGCGCTATCTGAACGAATGTACGCTTTATGTAACTTTGGAGCCTTGTGTGATGTGTGCGGGCGCGTGCTTTTGGGCAATGCTCCAAAAAATAGTCTATGGCGCAAGTGATGAAAAAAACGGCTGTGGCAAAGTGGGCAGTGCCTTGTTTCACCCCAAAACAGAGGTAGTAAGCGGTGTGATAGCCGAAGAATCAAGTGCTTTACTCAAATCTTTTTTCAAAAAACTGCGAAAGTAATGGCACTTTTTCTTTACTATATTTGGTAGGAAATCAAACTACCACTCGTCCACAAAAGATGTTCCAAATAAGCTGCGCTAACTGCTGCAATGAGGAAATATTAAGAAAAAACATAAAACATTGACTATAAGTGTTTTGTGCGATTTGTTATTGCGATTCATTCATCACTAATAAAAAAACACCTACACTGTATCAATAAAATCTTTTTCGGTAAGGTTAAAAGCAACGACACCCAAAAGGAAAACCACCACAGAAACTACTGTGCTATACAAAATCCATGAAAATTCAAACATTCCTACATTGAAAAATCCGTAGCGGAAGCCTTCTAAAACGTGTGTGAGTGGATTGTAGAGCATATATTCCCTGTATTTTTCAGGAATCGCGCTGAGTGGATAGACCACCGAAGAGCCATACATCAGCAAAGAAATTCCATACCCTACAAAGTGGCTCAGGTCGCGATATTTGGTGGTCAAAGCCGCAACAATCGCGCCCAAGCCCATACCAAACAAAGCAGAAACAAGCAATAAATAAGGGATAGCAAGCAAGCCCAGCACATTCATTTGTAAGTTTTCCCCTGTAAACCAATAGTATAGCCAAATTATAAAAAGGAAAAAAAGCATAATTCCCAACTGTATCAGCGAAGAAAGCACGCCCGCAATGGGTACGGTCAGTCGAGGAAAATATACCTTGCCAAAGATGCCTGCATTGCCCAAAAAGGTGATTTGAGTTACGCTGAAACATCGCGAAAAATAGCCCCAACAAGTTACACTCGCAAATTGGAATAAAAACGCTGGGATTCCATTCATTTCTATATTGGCAATTACACCAAACACAATCGTATATAAGATAGTGCTAATCAAGGGATTAATAAAATGCCAGAGAGGTCCCAACAAAGTTTGCTTGTAAGCGGCAACAAAGTCGCGCCATACAAACAAACGTATCAAGTCGCGGTAACGCCAGATTTCATTTAGTTTGAGGTTAAACCAGTTGTATTTGCCTGTGATGACTTCTGTCCACTCTTCTTGGTTTTCTTTCATAAAAAATATAAATATACTTTGTAAATTATCTAATCGTCTAATTCTCCGTCGTTTATCAAATAAAATAAATGGTCTGGATTGTCAAAGTTGAGCCTCAGTGTGCCTGTAATTGTGATGGGTGTTTTGGTATCTTTTAATGGTTTTTTTACGGTAACTTCTATTACACTTTCGGGACCCGCCTTGCCACAGTAAAAACACGCGTCAAAAGGAAACGCGGAAAGCAAGAAAAAAGAGTGTTTAACCTTTTGCTCCAATGGAATCAAAAAACCTTTAATCGTGATTTTTTGCCCATTGAGTGCTTTTATTTTATCAGTATAAGTTGGCTTAAACACCGTTTTCCAATCACCATATTTCACGCCAAAAAGCGTTACCCACAAATCTTTGTCTGTCTGTGGCAGCGCAAAAGAAAAAAGGCTAAAACCTAATATGCACACAAACAGACACTTGTATTGATATTTTTTACTCATATCAGTATAACGAATACTATATTTTTTGTAAAATTAGCAAAATTTAGGCAAATTGGAAGCGTTCAATCAATATCTTTGCATAAAAATCTAAGCAAATCCAAGATAGCATGGCAGATTATACATCAACTTACACGCCAATTACGCAGTGGGCAGAAGATGACCGCCCCAGAGAAAAACTACTGCTCAAAGGCAAGGCGGCACTTTCTGATGCTGAACTGTTAGCGATTTTGCTTGGTTCGGGGACGGTTTCAGTCAGTGCGGTTGACCTCGCCAAGCAGATTTTGGGAGCGGCAAACAGTAATCTGCACGAGCTTGCCAAGCTATCTCTCAAAGACTTGATGAAGTTCAAAGGCATTGGCGAGGCAAAGGCAATCACTATCGTAAGTGCCTTAGAATTAGGCAGAAGGCGCAAAGACAGTGAGCCAAAAAAGCGAGAAAAAATAGTAGTTTCTACTGATGTCTATGACCTCATGCGCCCGCACCTGTGGGACGCGCCACGCGAGGAGTTTTGGGTGATATTGCTCAACCGCGCCAACGAAGTCATCAAAACCGAAAAAATGAGTGAGGGCGGTGTGGCAGGTACAGTGGTCGACCCCAAGCTGATTTTCAAAGCGGCTCTTGACTATCTGGCAAGTGCTATCATTTTGGTACATAACCACCCTTCTGGTAATCTGAAACCAAGTCAGGCAGATTTGCAACTGACCAAACAACTTAAAGAGGCTGGCAAATTCTTGGAAATCAATGTATTAGACCACGTTATTTTTGCAGATAACGGATTTTATAGTTTTGTAGATGAGGGTGTGTTTTAGCAGTTTTAAATATTTCTGTAAAGTAAATTAAATCACTATTGCCGTTGTCTGTGTCCTCACAGACAACTCATTTTTCACAACTCAAAACTTCGCCACCACCACCACATTCAACTGAATCCTTTGCACAGTCCTTGCTGGGCGGTATTTGTAACCATTGTGGAACAATCTCGCCTTACTCCTGCTGGGCGGGATTTGTAACCGTTGTGGAACAATCTCGCCCTACTTTATTTTGGATTTGTAATCCAAGTTTGATAATTTTCAAGTAAGGTCAAGTAATGATATTCTTCTGCACCATCTAAATCTGAACATACAATTGGCTTATTCCCTGCAAACTGATAAGGCGTGTACCAAGGATAGCTTTGAGTCAGCGGGTCCACACTCAAAAACTTCCCTAACTCAGGCTTATAGATTCTAAACCCATAGTCCTGCACCTCCCAGTCGCTGTCATTCTCCTTCCCATTAAACCCATACCTGTACTTTTCCAAATTTGGGTCTTGCCAGCTACGCTCCTTCATCGCCATCCCGAAGGCGTAGTAGTCGGTAGCGGAGAGGACACGAGCCTCGTAAAAGTCTGCCAAGTTGTCAGTATTCGCATCTACGCCGATTTTGTTATCGGAGATAGAGAGGAGGGTATTTTGCAAATGGTTGCTTAAAACGAACTATCTCCCTTGCTTTCAGGCTCTTACGTAAGTTACAGGCAAATTACAAATTCACCTTTAATTAGGGCGAGATTGCAAATCCCGCCCAGCGGGCTTGCTGCTTAAACTGCGTAGAGTTGCTTCGCTTAACTCAACACAGAACAGGGGTACATCCTTGCGCCATCCATATCCTTTTTACATCTTCAAGAATGTCAATATCTATTTTGGATTCTTCAATTAAATCCTTATCCATTAGATTAATACCAAATCTATTAAACATCCATAATTTAGCCTCTCCAAACCATTTATTAACATTATTATTTTCAACTTGTATTTTTGAGAATATTTCGCAAGAATCAATGCCTATAAAGCATCCTATAAACATTAAAATACTAAAAATGGCTTCATTTTTTCCTTTACTTGATAATTCTATCAATATTTTTTCCAAATCATCTAATGAAATTTGCCTCCAGACGAAAGGGACACACAAAAAGAGTTCTTTAAAACTACTGGATGTTAGAAATATAGAACTTTGTGTTATAAAATTAACTGCATCAAATTTTTTCACCATCTCTATCAATTCATTTTGCTTATGTAAAGTGATAGTTAAAGCGTTGCCTTCTTTTAAGGTATAAGCCCAAATAATCTTGTATTTTTCTTCCATTATTAATTAAGTTTAATATAATTTGGTTTGTATAGTATTATCTGTTGTTATTCCTTTTTCCTTCAGAAGTTGATGATTACCTTGTAATTCTACAGTACTGGGTGCAAAGTGACCTGTGTGATCATTGTGATACATAACTTTACCATTCACAATTTTTATTCCTCCTGCAGCTTGAACACTATTAGGATTATCTGAAAGATAGCCATGACCTTTTCCAATATGAAACTCTCCAGATTCTGTAATAACATAATCACCTTGACCACTGTATGGTTTACCATTCTTCAAAACCAAACCATCCTTTATTTCTATGCCTTTCACTTTCCAATAAGAAGATACACCTTCCATGCCTCCTTCTGGAATTCCTACTGGGTTTATTTGACGATCATTAGGCATCTTGTTTCTAATGCTTTGTCTAAATTTAGATTGTAGTGAAGAAGGCGATGATATTTTTACTTTTGGTGTAGTTAAACGGAATCCTAAACTAATAGAGCCTGCAGTTTCATAATTTTGTAAGTTAGTTGCAGCATCTTTGAAATCTTCCCAGTGTTGAGATGCATCCTTTTTCGCTAACCCATCCATTTGTCTTCCAACCTCGGAATTCAATTGCATAAGTAAAAGAGAGCCATTCACATCATTATATTTCCCATAAGCCAAATTGATTGAAGCATTTACCAATGTTGCAGGTCCATTCCAAACTACATCAACAACAATATTAGCTGGCACAGCAATAGTATTATGAATTCCATTACTAAAGGCTTCTCCAACAGATTTTGCTTTCAAAAATGGTTTATGTTCCATTTTAGGGATTATTTTAACTTGTGGTTCTGCACCATCCAAGTCAATTGCAATGATTGGCATATTTCCCGCAAACTGATAAGGCGTGTACCAAGGATAACTTTGCGTCAGCGGGTCGACACTCAAAAACTTCCCTAACTCAGGCTTATAGATTCTAAACCCATAATCCTGCACCTCCCAGTCGCTGTCGTTTTCCTTCCCATTAAACCCATATCTATACTTCTCACTTTGCCAGCTTCGTTCCTTCATCGCCATTCCGAAGGCGTAGTAATCCGTAGCGGAGAGGACACGAGCCTCGTAGAAGTCTGCCGTATTGTCAGCATTCGCATCTACCCCTATTTTGTTATCGGAGATAGAGAGGAGGGTATTTTGCAAATGGTTCAGAAAAACGAACTATCTCCCTTGCTTTCAGGCTTTTACGTAAGTTACAGGCGAATTATAAATTCGCACATAGTTAGGGCGAGATTGCAAATCCCGCCCAGCAGGGTCACTTCGCTTAACTCAACGCAGAACCTCAAAGACTTTGCAGAACGGGCAATGCCCTTATTTCTTCACTTGCTTTTTTATACCAAACTCATCCCTTAAAAAACTATCCACCTCTGACCTTTTCTCAAACATTAAATCCTTAAGAAATGAGTCATCATTATAATACATAATAATATGTGAAATATTAGAAGAAAGAAAAATTTTATAATAGTGACTTATTGCTTTGATTTTCTTATTCTTGAAATATATGCTAATATTTCTTTCTGTAGTTTTTATATAAATTGCATCCAGAAAAATAGGAACACAAGTATCTGCTTTCTCACTATCTATTGAATAGCTAATAACGGAATCACCCTTAGAAAACCTGACTTCATAGGCAAAATAATTGCTTGGTACAGATGGAAATGCTATCTCTTCCTTTGCCCAAGCAGTTGTATCTATGACCAAAATATAATCTTTACTTGTGTCTGTTATCATTTTTTTATTTACTTTGTTTCTTACTTTTTGGTCATTGCTACTTTTTATATTGCAATAGCAAGTAAATAGTATTAAGATAAATAAAATTATAAAGTTATTTATTTTATAGTATTTAAAATTCCTTTTGTGTAATTGGCAAAATCTGATCATATTTATTATTTTACTCATTGGTTTTAAAATCATAAAACATACGCATTGGTATATTAGGGGCTGATTGAGGATTACCAAACCCATAACCAGTTTGGGGTCTTCCTAATCTTTGGGCTTCTTGTAGTAATGCTTTGTTTTTTTGTAATTGCTGAAAAGGAGATCTATCATGAAAAGCAGAACCATCAGCTCGAATAGTTAAATTAGCCACTATATAATAGTTATTTGTTAAACTTAATTGGGGTCCAATACGCATATAGCAATTATGATACAAAATGGTGTTGTTTGGATATATCCAATGACTCCCCCCTAAATCACCAATTTTTTTTGCCCTTATGTATTCATTAATAGGTAAAGCACTGGAAAGAGGGCGTGAATGTGAAAACATATATGCCCAACCAATTGCAAAAGACATGGAAGCATAAATGGTGGCATCAGCTTTAACAGCTACTGATTGTATCTCTTTCCATCTATCTCTTGGATTATCCCCAGCACCAATATTACACATATTTAATATAATGGCAGAATTAGTACCCAAATTTCCCACCAAAACCTTAGATAAATCTGGTATTGAATGTTTGCCTCCCAAAAAGAAATTTCCAGTTATATGATTGGCATGAGCATTTAATATAACATTACCAATTTCATATCCTTCTTTTTTGAGTTGCTTAAGTATTTTCCCAATTTCATTAAATTTACGAATACCAAATTTTTTTAAGCATGGGTCATTGACATTAGTATGTCCATCTTGGAAAGCAACAAGACAATCATCCTTTCCATCACCATTTTTATCCACTCCAACTGCATCAGGAGAGTTTTTTTTATCAGCAGAAGCCGAATAAAATGAAACATTTACAACACCTTTTGATTTTGGCTTTTCATCATCTTCTCCTTCTCCATTAAAATCTATAATACTAATGGGGCTATTACAAAAATAAGCATATGTACTTTGCCAAGCATAATCTCCTTCTCTGGGGTCAGTGCTGAAAAATCTACCAATCTTATTACTGTAAATTCTTGCCCCAAAGTCAGAAATCTCATCTCCAAAATCCCCATCCTTCTCCTTCCCATTAAACCCATACCTATACTTTTCACTTTGCCAGCTTCGTTCCTTCATCGCCATCCCGAAGGCGTAGTAGTCGGTGGCGGAGAGGACACGAGCCTCGTAGAAGTCTGCCAGATTGTCAGCGTTGGCATCTACGCCTATTTTGTTATCGGAGAGAGTGAGGAGGGTATTTTGCAAATGGTTCTAATAAACAAACTATCTCGCTTGCTTTCAGCTTGTTACGCAAATCAGAGATTTGCTATTCAACTTGCTTAGAAAGCCCCGCTTAGACACACTTCGTTTAAGTTTAAGCAAAATCTCTCATACTTCGCAAAACAGGGAGGCACGAAATATTTTTATATCTTAACAACCTTTACATTTTTCTCCTTTATCTATTTGTTGAAGTGTATTAAAAAAAGGTAAAGACTTTATAGGAATTGTTATTCGCTCTATTCTGAAATAATTACTATGCTCACCACTTATCCATTCTTCTTTGATTGGGATAAAGTTTTCATCATAATAACTATCCAACTCGATTGAACGATATTCCCCTGTAAATTTTTTAAATTTATAGGCTATTTTATAAATGACATTATTTATTGTTAGGTTATGAATAGCTCCCTCGAAACAAAATTCTGTCATAAAAATAGAATTTGTTTCCTTCATAACTCCATCATATTCATATTTTATGCATTGATTTGATTTTATTGATAGGTAGGGTTTAGAAGTTTGATGGTTATCAGAAGTTGTTATTTTCTCTAATCCATCTGGCAAGAGTTTGTAGCCTTCCTCATCACTAAATATTAAAGAATCACCTCTAAATACATATGATAATACATTTCTATTTTCTTTCAAATCAATAAAATCCATTACTATGTATCTGTCAATTTTATTATTGTGGTTGTAATAGACATAAACTTGCCTATTTTTAGAATGATTTGATTTATCTGTCTTACATCCTAAAGAAAATATAATAAAAAAAATTAAAAAGCCAATGACTAATATTTTACTACTTAAACTTAGCATCATGTTTCTTGGTTGACTGTTCAACATTTTTTGGAGTAAATACTTGTTTTAACTGTGTAATAAATGTTCGCATTTTAGAGAATGCCCTAAATCCAGCTATGTAATCCTGCTGGGCGGGATTTGTAATCTCGCCCTACTTTATTTTGGATTTGTAATCCAAGTTTGATAATTTTTTCTATTTATCTGCTTAGAGCAGTGGTATATCTTGGTTCATACTTGCTTGTTTTTGTGCAATATCCAAATTTTTTGCTAATTTGCAAGGGTGTGTTTTAGTTGTCTGTGTCCCCACAGACAACTAAAACACACCCCTCAGTATTTTTACTAAAATTTAATGAAAATGAAAATCAATACTTGCCTATTGTTTGCTTGGCTTTTAACATTTTATAGCCACGCCCAGACACTTGATTTGTCAAATCAAATCACTTCTCAATCATTCAATCCTGCTACGCTAAGTTGGTACGATTCCCCTGCTAAAAAATGGGAAGATGCTTTGCCTGTTGGTAATGGCAGACTCGGTGCTATGATTTTTGGTAAAAACGGTGAAGAGCGCATTCAACTCAATGAGGAAACTTATTGGTCGGGTGGTCCTTATTCGACAGTTGTGAAAGGTGGTTATAAGGTTTTGCCTGAAATTCAAAAGCTGGTTTTTGAAGAAAAGTATTTGGCGGCGCACAATCTCTTTGGGCGCAGTTTGATGGGTTATCCTGTTGAGCAAATGAAATATCAAAGCCTTGCCAATTTGCATTTATTTTTTAAAAATCAAGATTCGGTTACAGAGTATAAACGTTGGCTCAACCTTGAAAACGGCGTAACCAGTGTTGTTTACAAAGTCAATGGCACGACTTTTCAACGCGATGTCTTTGCCTCTGCGCCCGACCAAGTAATTGTGGTACGCATTACGGCAGATAAACCGAATAGTATTTCATTGACTGCCAATTTGCGTGGTGTGCGGAATCAAGCACATTCTAATTATGCTACGGATTATTTTAGAATGGATGCTTTTGGTAAAGATGGTTTGGTGTTGACAGGAAAATCGGCGGACTATATGGGCGTTGTCGGCAAAATGAAATATGAAGCGCGGATAAAAGCTGTACTCGAAGGCGGCACTGTAAATACTGAGGGGGTGGATTTGGTGATTGAAAATGCCAATGCCGTTACTTTATATTTTGCTGCCGCAACCAATTTTGTGAATTACAAAGACGTGAGTGCCAATCAAAACCAAAGAGTCAATGATTATTTGAAAAAAATAGAAAGCAAATCGTATAAAACGATTTTAGACGCAGCGGTATCTGACTATAAAAAATATTTTGACCGCGTTGCCTTGACCTTGCCCATTACTGCCAATTCTTTTTTGCCTTTACCCGAACGGATTGTTAAAATCCAAACAAGTCCAGACCCTGCTTTGTCGGCTTTGAGCTACAATTTCGGACGGTATTTAATCATCAGCTCGTCGCGGGCAGGAACAGAGCCAGCAAATCTACAAGGTATTTGGAATGATGACATGAATCCTGCTTGGGATTCCAAATACACCACCAATATCAATACAGAAATGAATTATTGGCACGTCGAAAGCGGCAATCTCTCCGAATGTGCTGAGCCTTTGGTGCAGATGATTCGAGAATTGACTGACCAAGGGACGCAAGTCGCAAAGGAGCATTATGGCGCAAAAGGTTGGGTTTTTCATCAAAATACAGATATTTGGCGGGTGGCTGCGCCGATGGATGGACCAACTTGGGGGACTTTTACGGTGGGTGGTGCTTGGTTGTGTACGCATATTTGGGAGCATTATCAGTACACCCGCGATGCGGCGTTTTTAAAAGAAACTTATCCTTTGCTCGAAGGTTCTATTCGGTTTTTTATAGATTTTCTAAAACCGCATCCCAAGGGCAAATGGTTGGTAACAAATCCCTCGACTTCGCCCGAAAACTTCCCAGATGGTGGCGGCAACAAGCCTTATTTTGATGAAATCACGGCGGGTTTTAGGGAAGGTACAACGATTTGCGCGGGGTCTTCGATTGATATGCAGATTCTCTACGACCTGTTTGGTTATTATCTCGAAGCGGCGGCTGTTTTGGGTAAAAATAATGCTTTTATCGAGCAAGTACGCGCCGCAAGGGCGAAATTAGTCCCGCCGCAAATTGGCAAAGATGGTTCGCTCCAAGAATGGGCAGACGATTGGAAATCGTTGGAGGAAAACCACCGCCATTTTTCGCACATGTATGGCTTGTACCCAGGCAAAGTGCTGTATGAAAAACGAACGCCTGCTTTGATTGAAGCCTATAAAAAAGTGTTGGAAGAGCGCGGCGATGCCTCCACAGGTTGGTCAAGGGCATGGAAAATGGCTTTGTGGGCAAGATTGGGCGATGGCAATCGGGCAAATAAAATCTACAAAGGGCTTGTGAAAGAGCAAACTTGTGCTTCGCTTTTTTCTCTTTGCGGCAGAGCACCACAAGTAGATGGGACTTTCGGTTGTTCGGCGGCGATTACTGAAATGTTGATGCAATCGCATGACGGTTTTATAAAATTGCTCCCTGCTTTGCCAGATGATTGGCACACAGGCAATTTCAAAGGCGTTTGTGCGCGTGGTGCGTTTGAATTAGATTATTCTTGGCAAAATAAACAATTAACGCAAATAAAAATTACGTCAAAAGCGGGCGAAATATGCCGATTGGAAGGCAAGCCAAACATTAAAATTAGTCAAAATGGAAAGGCAGTTGATTTTAATAAATTAACAGATGGAATCATTGAATTTAAGACGGTTAAAGGTGGGGTTTATATTGTTGAATAAGGTACTCTGCTGGGCGGGATTTGTAACCGTTGTGGAACAATCTCGCCCTACTTTATTTTGAATTTGTAACCGAAGTTTATTTTAAAAATTTGCTATTTCATTGATAATCATTGGCTTATATATTTTTCTCTGTCAAAAACGATGAGCTATTTCATTCTCTGTGTAGAGCAGCGGTGTTTTTGGGTTCATACTTACTTATTTTTGTGCGATATCCAATTTTTTTGCAAATTTGCAAGGGCATAAACAAAAAATAAAGATAAGTTAAAATGGCTATAAAACATATTTTACTTTTATCAACAGCAACTCTTGGCATCTTTTTAGGAACACAGCTTGCAGAAGCCATGCTAATTGTTCCCTATTGGAAAGGAATGTCAACTGAAGAATTTTTTGCTTTTTACAAAATATATGGAAAAAAATTACACCAGTTTTATTCACCTATAACAATTGCCGCAACAATTTTACCTGTTTTTACTTTTGTTTGGAGTTTATTAACAAAACAAAAAATAGACCTCTTATTGTGGATGATGGTGGTATTTACATTATTGTTTTTTTCTTCCTATTTTGTGTATTTCAAAGAAGCGAATTTAAGCTTTACTGAACAAACCATCGCCAATGAACTTCTTCCCGATAAGTTGAACGAATGGGCAAATTGGCATTGGGGTAGAGTAACTTGTGAAGCTATTGCTTTTGTTTGCGGATTAATTTTATTGACAAAATTAAAGTGAAGAAAAACGCCGTTAGCACCTTCCGCCGTTGTCTGTATCCCCGTTAGTCAAGATTTGTAATCTTGACTTTCTTAAAAGCCCGTTAGTCAAGATTTGTAATCTTGACTTTCTTAAAAGCGAATTTATAATTCGCATTTTTAAAACTTTGCCCCCACCACCACATTCAACTAAATCCTCTGCACATCTCATTCGCACTAAATTTGATTTACTTTCTTACATTCCATAGTAAAAATTCAATTGTTTGCACAAATTAATGATTGCTTTTTTGCCAGATTTGCTAAATCCCATCATTGGATACTCATCTATTTTCCCTAAATTCATCTTTTTATGGATTACAGCAGGTATTTCTATTTCTGTGGTTAAATAATTACAGTCAAGGCAAATACTTATCTGATTTATTTTTTTATTGTTTTTGTAGAATACCAATGCAAAATGTGGTTGAAAACAAGCAGCAGTTGCTCCTCCATAAGTCGAGTTATTGGCAAGAGTTGCTAAGATTTTATCCGCTTGCTCTTGTGTTAAATATTGTTGTTTTAGTACGACAGGCACAAATTTACCTCTTCCATTAATCACATTTGGATACGGTTCTTCACTGCCTGCAAAGTTATATGCAATTACTTTGTCATAGTCCATTTTACCAAATGGAATTCCATTTTTAGGATTTGGTCTGACAGTTTTTGCTTGGGCAATGAAGTCGATTAAAGCACTCTCTTTTAGCATTTTAGAAGTATCTGCTTGCATTATTTGAGGTAAGGTCGAAATAGTATTCATGCTATTTCTGATGTTACCTTCGTTCACTGTTTTTGATTGAAAAGAGTTAAAAACTATCAATCCCAAAGGAATAAACAGAGCTGTTAGAAGTATTTTCTTATATTTTTTCATTTTGTTTATGGATTATTGTTTTAGTTTGTTACCAATGCACAGTATTATTTTATGAAATATTAATAGCAAATTTTCTCGCCGTTGTCTGTATCCCACAGACAACTCCTTTTCCACAACTCAAAACTTTGCTCCCACCACCACATTCAACTGAATCCTCTGCACAGTCCCTTGCAAATCAAAGAGTTCCACAAAGATAGCGTACTGCCCCACCCTTGCTTTTTGGTAGGAGTCATCAGTGCCGTCCCATTGCAGAAAACCAGTGGCGGAAAGCAGTTGATTTTGCGCTAACGTCTTGATTTTGCGCCCTTGCGAGTCAAAAATGAAGATATTTGCCGTAACATTGGTCGCATTGCAAGTGTAGTACAGCAGCAACAAATCTTGGAAGCCATCACCATCGGGCGTAAATACCTTATTTTCAAGGGTAAAGCACTCACTGGATAGCGTGCGAGGCGCATTGTCAGGGCGTGCTTGCGAGTTGCGGTAGGCAGGAGTGCCATAGGTAGGTGCGCCCGCAGAGTGCCAATTTTGGCGGTCATTGGTAGGCGCAGCAAAGGTAATGCGCTCCAAAGAAACGCCATTCCTATCATCTAAAAGCCTGAAATGGAAGTCTTTATCATAGTCAAATCTATCCACCAATGCGCCCACCTCACTGTAAAGTCGCACCGAACCCTCGTCATCATTTAGCGTAGGGAAAGACGACATTTCCAAAAATAAACTGTCAATTCCCTGCGGATATTGGCTTTTCAGTAGCTTTTTATCCTTCGTGAGTACCAGATACGTCTTAGGCGGAAAAATATAAATCTCATTGGAAATCAGCTTTTTATCCGTAGTATCTGCATTGCTCAACCGCCAATTTTGCAGGTTAATGTACTTATCGGAAATGTTGTAAAGTTCTACAAAATCCACCCCAAAAGTAGGCGGATTGAACAGCACTTCATTGATGAGAATATCTCCTGCTTGCCCCTTTTCTGGTAGCACAAATCTCGCTTGTGCGCTGTTTATCAGTACATTACCGCTACAATCTTTGATGTTTCTCACCGTAATCGTATAGACCTTATTCCTTTCAAATCGTTGCTCAAAAGTCAAATTTACTTGGTAAGGCAAACCGTAATCAAAAGCTATCTTGCTGATTTTTAAGTTATTATCTATGCTATAATTTGCACTCACTACACTTGCGCTGTCCAATTTTTCATTAAAAGCCAAACGAATCTGCGTATCCGAAAGCGTAGTTATCCTTAACAAAATTGGCGGCGAATTATCTGATACTGTTGCTTTTACAGAATTTTCTCCTGCGGGCGTACCTCCATTTCGGTCTTTGCTCGCCTCCCAATTCACCGCCTCCAAGCAAGGATACGCTAAGTCCCTCATTTCCAGACTCCACCCTCCATCTTTTTTCTCCACGTCCTTGTACCAGTCATCAGAATACGCAATGTCAAAAATCAACTGCCCACGTCCATTTCTCAGCGTCAATCTGCCCTTGTCGTTAGACAAACTCACCCAAGGCGAAAGCCCAATCACCTTTGCCGTAGGGAATTGTCTTTGAAACGCTGCGACTGCGCTTGTAGGTACTAAAACGGCGTATTCTTTGGGGAAAAGCACCTGAAAAGGCAACTTAGAAATTGTATTTTGATTAGTCAAAGTCAAATTTCCCAAACTCAATACTTTGGCAGTAGAATTGTATATTTCCAAGTATTCACTTTCTGGTAAATTTACCACAGGGCTTGGGTCAGGTATCAGTTCTGTGATGATGATTTCTTGAAAATTGGGAACAGCACCCAAGCCAAAAGGAATAGATAAATTACTTGTGATATTTCCTTTGCAATCTTTTAACTCTTTGATTAACAAATTATATTGCAATTCAGGATTAAGCGAATTTTCCAAAACTACATTGATTTCTTTCTCATTTTGAAAAGCAATTTCCTTAATTTTTACATTAGGGCTAATTTCAAAATTCTCCAATTTACTTGCCAAAAGGCTATCTATTTTTTCATTAAATCTCAACGTAAAAATTGTACTATTTTGTACTATCAATTCACTTACCGTAGGTGGTGTCGTATCAGGATTATTGGCTTTTACCGAGTTTTGTAGGGCGGGCGTTCCCCCCAAAGGATTCACCGAAGCCGTCCAATTTTCCACTTCTCCACAAGGGTTTTCCGTATCTATCATTTCCAAAGACCAGCCACCTTGCCGCTTGACCTCATCTCTGTACCAAGTATCACTGTAAGTTACTGAAAATAAGAGATTTCCACGAGTATTTCTCAACTCCAATTTTTCTCCTGTATTGGAAAGCGAAGGCAAAGAAGGCAAGCCAATACACTGTCTATCAGGGAATTGCGTAGTAAATTCTTTCAAAGAAGCATTGGCACACAAAACGGCATACGCTTTGGGTTTCAAAATGCCTGACAACCTCACTTTTCCACTTTCGTCATACAGCCAAACCTCTGATAAGCTCAATACAGATTCAGAGTTATTATAAATTTCAACGTACTCTTTTTCAGGGAGTTTGACCGCAGGAGTAGGGTCTGCAAAAATTTCTGTAATCAATATTTCATGGAAGTTTGGCGATTTCCCTTTCCCAAAATTCAAACTCACTTTATCTATCAAGTTGCCGCTACAATCTTTCACATTTTCAAGACTAAGCGTATAAAGCAGGTTTTCTTCAATCCTTTTGTCCAAAGTCAAACGAACTGTTTTTTCATCAATCAGTTGAACATTTTTAACTGATAATGAATTACTTACTTTATAATTTTCTATTTTTATCAAAGTCAGTGTGTCCATTTTTTCAGTAAAAATCACTTGCAACTGCTCAGAAGGATTTTGTACTAAACTAAGATTGCTGACTTGTGGGAGTGTAATATCAGGATTGAAAGCAAAAACGGAATTTCTGCGACTTGGCGTACCTCCACTTTTGTCAGTAGAAGCAGTCCAATTTTCCGCTTCCCCGCAAAAGTTCTGAATATCAATCATTTCCAAAGACCAGCCGCCTTGTTTTTTAATTTCATCTCTGTACCAAGTATCCGAATAGTTTACCGTATTAATCACTTCTTTGGTATCTATTCTGCTGATAGTCAGGCGTTCACCTGCATTGTTCAGACTTGGAAAACTATTCACACCTATCACTTTTACAGTAGGCATAATCCTTGAAAAACTGTCAATTCGGGTGCTGCTACACAATATCACGTACTCTTGGGGCTGCAAAACAGAACTTGGTAGGCGCACCGTACTTGTACCGTCAGCAAACTGTAAACCGTTCAATGTCAGCACACTATTAGAATTATTTAGAATTTCTACATATTCTACCAAAGGCAAACCTACTTGTGGGCTTTCATCTGCAAAAATTTCTGTTATCAAAATTTCATTTTTCAAAGGCAAACGACCCAAACCAAAAGGTGTGCTGTATGTCAAAATATTATCTCCACAATCTTTTAAATTATTGATTTTCAGTTCATAAATGACTGCAGGGTTAATTTTCTGATTGAGGTTCAATGTGATTTTTTGGCGACTCTCTACTGTTATGCTACTTACTGCTAATCCATTCGTTATCTGATAGTTTTGTAAGTTTTTTAGGCTATTGAGTTCTATTAATTCACTAAAAGTAAGCACAATTTGGTTCTCGTTTTGGATAGTGAAAGAAGTAACTTGTGGTTTCACATTGTCTTGTACTTTTCCAAGAATAGAGTTTGGTTTTGCGGGCGTGCCTCCGCTTGCGTTATTGCTTGCTCGCCAATTCTCACTTTCCGCACAAAAGTTCTCAGTATCAATCATTTCCAAAGACCAGCCACCTTGCCGCTTGGTTTCGTCTTTGTACCAAGTATCTGAAAATATTACACTGTAAATCAGATTGTTAGCACTGTCTTTTAAAGCTAATTCTTCGCCTGTGTTATTGATAGAAATGAAAGAAGTTACGCCAACTACATTTTTATCATTGAAAAGGCTTGATTTTGAGGTACTTGTAAGCACTAAATAACTTTTGGGTTTGATGAAAGTGGTGGGCATTTTGATTTCGGAAGTTGCGTCTTTCAAAATCAAATTGTTCAACATAACCAAGGAGTTAGTGCGGTTATAAATCTCAAAATATTCCGCTTGTGGCACTCTTGGCGCAGTGCTTGGCGTAGGCAAAATTTCATTCGCCATAATTTCACTTATCACCAAATCGTTCAATTTTGCTTTTTTGCCAATGCCAAATTCTAAGGTCGTATTTAGCACGTTTCCTGCACAATCTTTTAGATTTTTTACTTCCAATTGGTATAAAATTGCACTATCTAAATTGCTGTTAAACAAAATGTTAATGCTATTTTTATTCGTAGTATTCACAGAAGCAATAGAAAAATTAGCAACAGTATAGTTATTTTTGTTCATCAAAACCAAGCTGTCCAAATTCTCGGAAAAAGTCAATTTGATGGTTCGCAAATTTAAAATTTCAACTTTCGTAATTTCAGGGGCGGTTTTGTCGGGGTTTCTACCAAAAACGGAGTTTTGCTTGGCGGGTGTGCCTCCTTTTGGGTCTTGGGAGGCTATCCAATTGCTTGATTCATCGCAAGTTGAGTTTGGGTCTATGATTTCCAAAGACCAGCCTCCCTCTTTTTTTACCTCGTCTTTGTACCAAGCATCAGCATAGTTCAGTCTGTAAATCAAGTTGTTATCAGGGTCAAGTAATTTAATTTCCTCTCCCGAATTAGTCAAACTCAAAGAGGAAACCGTTACAACCTTTCCCAAAGGTTCAAAAACAGCTTTTTGACTTGCCGCACACAAGATAACGTACTCATTAGGAAGGATTTGCAAGCGACTAAGCGGATATTCCGTAGTGCCGTCTATTAGTTTGATTCCATTCAGTTCGAAAGCAGTCTGCGAATTGTTGTAAAGTTCCAAATATTCTACTTCGGGCAAACCGACTTTGGGCGTAGGGTCTGCAAATATCTCAGAAACAATAAGTTCGCCTAATTTGGGAACGACAGGGCGAGCAAAATTAAAATTCTGCGAAATCAAAATATTACCCAATAAATCTTTGATATTCTGTACGTTTAGTGAATAAGACGTATTGATTCTCAAAGAGTTGCGTAATTTTAAAATCACTGTTTTGTTGTCGTTGCTTTTCAACGTTACTTCCGTAGGTTGCCCTATTCCGTTATTTATGGTATAAAAATTAATAGCTTCGGCAGAGTTCTTTTCCACTGGTTTTGAGAAAGTTACCTCAATTTCTGTAAGCGAATTGAAAAGTACGCTCACCACTTGCGGCACGCCCGTATCGTAGGTGAAAGGGTGCGTTTGTATGGGCAAGTAGTTTTCACAGTTCAATCCAAAACCGCCCAAAGTGAGTTGATAAGGCGTATTGGGTACAAAATTTTCAGAAAAAATGAGTTTGACGATGCGTTTGTCATCTTGGTCTAAGGTTGCCCCTGCTGCCTTTCGTGTATGGTCATTATTCAAAAAGTACAAATTGGTATTGGTAGAAACTACATCTGGGACAGGTTGAGCATACACCACATCTATCAAGTTTTGCGACTTCACTAAGATTTGGCTTACAAAATTTTGATAAAAGAAATTGGTGTTAATAACATCTATTAAATTAGTATTTATGTCTTGTAAATTTTTGATATTTAAGGTATTAAGGCTTCCTAAAATGATATTTTGTGATAACGTTAAATGAATTAAAGAAAAGTCAGTAACATCACGTGTTGCCAAAGAAGGAGCAATATTGCCTATCAAATAATTACTCTCATCTTCTGCGGAAGTCAAAGATACGGACTCGGAAAAGTACAAATCAACTTTATCTTTATCTAATACTCTGATTTTTGCCAAACGTGGTTTTAGTGTATTAAAATTTTGGGTAATCGGCATAATCGTATTGCCTACAATATCCTTTAAGTTATTGATAGTCAAGGAGAAATTCTTGTCATTTGCCAAAGCAGTTGTAAAATTCAAAAATAAAACCGTAGGATTGTCTATGCAAAGCACCGCAGAAGTAGGCGAAAAAGCAGGAGTCATATCTGTCAAGTTACTGATAGCGAAGTTAGTAGCTGTTTCCCCACTTACTTTTTCCAAAGGTTCAGAGAACTGCAACTCTATCATTCTTAGGTTTTTCCAAATAATTACATTCAAGAGATTAGGAGCTTGTACGTCAAAAGAAATACGCAAGTTTCTGGTAGTCATTATGTTACCTGCAAAATCTCTCACTTGGGTAACTCTTAGATTATAGCTTTCTCCCTGCCTGAACGTATAGGGCAAGGTCAAACGAATTTTTGAGGAAGAAACAAAAGCAGTAGCAGTGGGCAAAAGCACTGTATTTGTGGGAGTTGTAAATTCATAATTGTTAAAAACAAGGGCAGAGATAGGGTCTAAGGGTTCGGAAAAAGTGAGAATTAATTGGTTTGTACCTAAAAATTCGACCAAATCTAAGGTAGGGCGGCGGGTGTCATATTGGAAAATTTGGGAAGTAGGGAGGATTATATTATTTGCTAAGTCTTTGATATTGTTGATATTAATGGTGATATTGGTATTTTCAGAAAAGTTATTCATCAAAAACAAATGGACTATGTTTTTTTGCATATTGTCCAAAAGTGCAGTGAGCAACGGATTCCCTGCAATATTGTAATTTACTAAGGTCTGCGCCGTAACTTGGTCTAAATTCTCATTGAAAATCAAGTCAATAGCGTTTTGAGAAATAACTTTTAATTGTACTAAAACAGGAGGGTAAATATCGGGGTGAATAAAATTAAAGGGCGTAGAAGGCATTGTATTTCCTATGTTATCTTGCACATTTACAGCAGTTAAGGTATAGCTTTGCAAAATAGTCATGTTATTGGCAAAAGTCAGCGTTACTTCTCTGTTATCCAAGGGGTTACGCACTGAGGAAGTGGGCGCACCAATTCCTCCATTTAACGAATAATTTGCTGTATTTTGGGAACTTGCCAATTGAACATTTTCTGAAAAGCGTACCTGTATCTGATTGATAGAGAGGACAGTAACTCCTGAGATGGTAGGCGGTGTAATGTCTGGCACAAAGGTAAAATTGCCTGTTTGTGGCGTACCTGCGGGAATCGCAAAGTTGCACAAATCGCTTACGTTAATTGCTGATAATGTTTGCATTACGTTGTTAGGGAAAGGCGCGGGGAAAGTCAAACGCACTTTTTTGAAGTCCGTTGCGTCCCTGACTGCGCTCGTGGGCGTGCTTGCGAGGTTTCCATTGCGGTAATAATTGGTGGCAGTTTGGGAAGTAGTCAAGAAAACTTCCTCACTAAAATTTATGTCAAGTGTTTGATTATCAATAACATCAATACTTGAAAGTGTAGGATAGGGCAAGGTGTTGGGAATAATCGTCCCAAAAATTTTCACATTGTCAATGCGCCAAGTGCCTCCTGCGGCTTCGGCGGCGTACCCGTAAATTCGAAAAGTAGTATTAGCTGTAATTCTCGTAAAGCACAGTAAATTAATGGTTTGCGTGCGAGTAAGGTCGTCATCTGGTACGTTAAAAACTGCTAAATTTGTGGCATAAGCATCTCTGCTTGACCTAAGAGCCAAAGTACGAATTCCTGTAAGACTTCTCCGTTCGTCAAACTGTATCTGATTGATAATGAACTGAAAACCCGCAGTAGGCTGGATACTAAACGCAAAATGGTCGTTCAAATCTATGCCCACAGTGGAAAAGCCGCTTGCTGAAAAAGTATTGGCAGAGGCAGAACCTGTGATGCCT
>JAAFJS010000046.1 GCA_013298985.1 Cytophagales bacterium | reverse complement strand
CTCGCAAAAAGCCCTTTCTGCCCTTGCGCGTACGAGCGAGCAGGTAGGTATGGGTATGCTCATCGACATTTTGAGAGGGTCTGGCAGACAGGAAATCATAGAGAAAAACTACAACCAAATCAAAACGTATGGGGCAGGCAAGGACATCAGCGCAGGCGACTGGCAGCAGTATCTTTTGCAGTTTCTACAATTAGGACTTATCGAGGTCGCTTATGACCAAAACTATATCCTTAAACTTACCGAAACGAGCAAGCAAGTTTTGTTTGGGAATAGGAAAGTAAATCTGGTACAAATGTCTGTGATTCAGAAGATAAACCAAGAGAAAAAAGACGAAGCAAAACCCAAATCAGTCGCGCAAACCCTCAAAGAAGAACTCTTGGATTTACTCCTTATTCTTCGCAAGGAAATAGCACTTTCCGAAGGTATCCCGCCGTATTTGGTTTTTACAGACTCGACCTTAGACGAAATCGCAGAAAAGAAACCTTACCATGAAACTGATATGAAAACTATCAACGGCTTGAGTGAAAGGAAATACAAACAATATGGCAAAAAGTTTTTAAAAGTGGTGTATGATTTTATCTTGGAAAAGTCCAAGCAAAACAAAAAAATCACAGGAGGTACACATCTGCTTACTTTTGACCTGTTCAGGCAGGGCAAGAGCTTCGATGAAATCGCCAAAGAGCGCAATAGAGGCACTGATACTGTCGTTTCGCACTTAGCGTACCTTTATGAAAATGGTTATAAAATTGATATTTTTAACTATGTAAGTGCTGAGGAAATAGAAAAAGTACGTCAAGCCACACTTGGATTTGTACCAAAACCAGAGGCAAATTTTAATCACCAAATTGTGGAGCTATTAAAAGAAGAAATGAGCTATCAAAAAGTTACTTTTGCACTCGCCCATCTTAAAAAAGGAGCGCAGGGCGAGAACAATTAGTTATTTTAGAAAAAACGAATGTCAATTTCTTTCTCGAAATCTTTACCTAAGTGATTAAACGGCGCAAAAATTTTAAGCACGCCTTCTTCATAGCGCGCTTGAATCTGCTCCATGTCTATAAAATTAGGAATCGGGAAATTACGCACCAAGGCAGGTTGCGTCATGTTTTCTTCCTCGCTGTCTATATTGCTTGTAACTGACAAAGCCGTAATCACTGCCAGCATATTGTTTTGTATGCGTACGCGGTAAGCATCTGGGCTGAGGCTCGGCATACTCACCTCTAACAAATAGCCATCTTTGGTTTCCTTCACTTTTTCTCTGAAAGCACTAATTCCCCCGCCCACAATGTTGGCAACATTTGCCATTTGCGCGATTTCTTTGACTAAATCAGGATTAATTTTCATAGTGATTTTGGTTTTATTTCTCATAAAGACAAACAAAATAGTAACCAAAACATAAAAAATGACAATTTGACATTTTGAAGAAAAAAGCTAAAAAAATAAATGACAAAATGACCTCATTGTACTCGTTTGGGCAACTAAAAACCAATTTCTATTCGTTTTTCAGAGGGCTTTTTATCCCAATCTTGGTGAGCCTTGATGAGCCTAATTGCTTCACTTTCACAGGATTGGCATGGACTTTCTTTGATAATGATATTTTTGGCAAACCCTTTTCTATTCAGGGTAAAACTCACGACCAATCTGCCTTTCAGCGATTCTCCTTTTTCTTTGGCAAAAGTAATTAACTGCTGTTTGAGCAAGCTATTAAAATTTGCATCTTTGTCTGTCATTACTCCATCAGCTAATTTTAAGTCTTCGGTCTGTGTTTGCGCTTCTTTATTTTTTGCTTTTTTTGATGGCGCGGCAATCGGGGCATTATTTACCGTACTACTTATCTTCAAATTATCCGATTGGGAATCACTTTTCTCTGTAATTCCATCATCAATATTTTTGGGCTTTACTGCCTCTTTACGAGCAAGTTGCATAGAATCTTGAAGTGTTTTTTTGGATTTACTTTCCGCATACCCTGGTTGGTCAGTTGCGGGGCTTTGCGCTTTATCCATCTCTGCACTTCTATTTATTTCACCTCCAGTATTTTTTTCCAAACTCATTTCGTCCTTATTTTGCACGATTTCCTGACTATTTTGCTTTGTCTTTTCATCTTTTTTTCGTTCTTCTGGCTCAGTAATGGGCTTTTTCACACTTATTTCCTCCTTTGCCTGCGCCTCTGATGACGACACAGATTCTGGCTGCTCTGTGATGGAAGTGGGCTGTTCTTCCTGTGAAATTGGTGTGGCATCTCCCACCGCTTGGCTGACTGCCATATCATTCATATTATTGATAACGAAGTAGATACCGAACGAACAGACCAGTAAAACAGTGATGGCGGCGGCAATACGCATCAAATTGCTTTGGCGGGAAGGCATCAATACATTGGCTGGTTTTTTAACAATACTTGCTTGTGATTTTTCCCTTAAAAAAGCAATATTTTTTTCAGTTTGTTGGTCGTCCAAAAGCGCAAAACCTTCCAGTGCGTCAGCATATAAAGGATATTTTTCCAATAACCTCTCCACCCTACGCATTTCTGCATTGGACAGCCCGCCTTGCTTGTATAACAAAAGCGTTTTTTCGCTTAGAAACTCCTCATTGTCAGTATATTGCTTTTTCATTGGCACTATCCAGTATTATCAAAAGGCTGGACTTTTTTCTAAATAAATTTTCAAATTTCTTTTTCCGTTTTGAATATAACTCTTGACCTTATTAAGTTCATAACCAGTAAGTTCACAGATTTCTTTATAACATTTTTCTTGTAAATAAAACAAATCTATGCACTTCTTTTGTTCCAAAGGCAGGTCTTGAATTGCCTTTTCCAATAGGTTTAGGTTTGCTTCCAAAAAGTCTTCATCAGTAGGATTCCAAAAAACTTGATTTTCCATACTTGATGTAATATTTTCATCAAAGTCGCTATTTTCACTATCCATGTCAGCTTGAAAACGGTCGTACAGAGGCACAGTTTTTTCGTTTTTGGTTTTTTGCGCCCGCAGGTGCATGAGGCACTGATTCCTAACGATTACGTGCAGCCAGCTTTTAAAGTTTTGTACTTCATTTTCCTTCAAAACCTTCACCAATTTTTCAAAAATTTCCCTGCTCATATCCTTGCTATTTTCCTCGTCTTTGAGGAATTTCATGCAAATACCAAAAATCAGGTGAAGATAACGCTGGTAGAGGTCAGCCACAGGCGAAAGCGCGCCTGTCTGCTGGTACTGCCGTATCAGTTCTTCGTCTGTGGGTTGCTGTCGAAATAGCTTTCTGAATATCATACTATTTTTGTGGAACTATTGAAAAACGGCAAATAAATGCCATTTGCAAAGCAAAATGATTTATAAAGTTTATGCCTTCTTTTTAAAATCTTTTAATGAAAGCGTTTTACCGTTTTTGTCTTGGAACGTAAAATCTTTCGAGGCATTGTTCTGTTGTTGTTGCGCGCCTGTAAGTTCAAAACCTGTGGTGTCGTATTTGGCTTTGACTTTGCCATTTTTGAGGATTTCTAAGCGGTTTTTAGCAGCAAAATACTGATAACCGTCTTCATTTTGTGAGCCTTTGAAGGTGATAACATCCTCTTCTTTGGTTTTTCCTGCCTTGCTCTTACTTTTTTCTTCGGGTTGCTTTCTCGAAAGTTCTACCAATTCATAGCACAAATTATTCACACTATTTTTGAGTCCATTGTTAAACATATCGCCAATCATCACCATGCCTGACTGCCACTGCCCCATGCCGCCCAGCTCATAAATATTGAATTGTACTTGATTTCCGCCACTTTGAATTAATCCGTTCAATAGCGTTTCGATGGTTTCTTCGCTAAAACCATATTTTTTTGATAAACTTTTAATTTCTTTTTTCATTTGTTTAAGTTTTTTATGTATAAATTTTGACTAAAAACCAATTTGAAATTGATTTGTCAAATGTAATGAAAAAGAATAGAAAAATTTAATCCTCAGCCTTCATTTCTTCGCTTTCGTTTTCTAATCCTCTCTCTCTGAATGGTTTGTTTTCATCGAGCATCTCGCGCACGACTGCGTGTACGAAGTCTTCGGTATAAGGCATAAAATCTTGGATATGGTGGGGTTCGTCTTTGAGTTCGTAGCCTACAAAGCCTTTTTTCATTTTGCGGAAAAAATAATAGCCCGACAAAATGGGGTATTTGTCTAACGCTTCTTTGCTTGCCAAGCCGTTGGGGAATGAGCCATCAAATCTGCCTGATTGCATCTCTTTGATGAGTAAATATTTATAGAGCATCAGTTGGATAACCTTTTCTTTTTCAGGCTTTTGCATAAGCGTTTCTTTGTCATCTGCCTTCAAATCGCTTTCGGTGTAAGTTCCTGTTTTGTAGTCGACGATGCGAATTTTTTCACCCACAATGTCGATTCTATCTGTTTTCCCATTCAAGAAAATTCGTACTTTTTTTCCATTCGGAAGTTCAGTCCAAAGCGTTGTTGCCAGGTTATTTTCCTGCTCAATCACATAAAAAGGCGTTTCTGTATCTGCTTGGCTCTTGACGAAATTTTTTATCAAATAATTAGCTATCTCCTTCAAAATAAAGTTTTTACCTTTCTCCGTTACAATTCCGCCCTTGTGTTTTCTGATAATTTCCTCTATGCTTTGCAAAATTTCTTGGTCGTTTTGAATCAGTGCGCGTAGGTCTTTTTCACTTACATTTGCGCCTTTGAAGGTCAGCATTGCCTTTTCCAAAAAGTCATGGATTACCGAACCAAAAGTATTTGCCAAAATCTGCTCCTCTATTTCGTTAGGGTCTTTGAGGCGCAAGATTTTCTTTTGGAAAAACTCCAAGGGATTTCGCAGGTACATATTAATCACGCTTGGGGTCAAGCCGCCGCGCACCTTATCGCCATCTTCGTTTTTCTTGTAATTATTTGCCAAAAAGTCCTCAATTTGTTTGATGATTTCAGGTGTTTTTTTGATTTCAGTTTTGCGCTGTGCCGAATCGGGCAGGGACAAAACCAACTGCTGTTCTGTGATTTCCAAGTTTGGTAGAGCAGACATTTCTGCCTGAATCTGAGTAAGATAGCGACTTTTTTCTGCACCGCCTAAGCTCGCCCCAGACGAGGTAGTATAAATCAAAAAAATCTCTTGGGCATGGTGAAACAAGCGGAAAAAAGTATAGGCATAAGATGCGTCGCCCTCGATGTGCGTGGGGATTTTGAACCGCACGCGAATATCAAAAGGAATGATAGAACCTACCATTTTTCCTTTGGGCAAAACGCCCTCATTGCAGGAAGGAATAATGACCGTTTCGAAGTCCAGCGTGCGCGATTCGAGCATACCCATAATTTGGACAGGACTAAGCGGCTCACCCGTAAATGGAATCGCGGCATTGCGGATATTTTCGTACAAAAACTGCTTGAAAGTCCTCAGTGTCAGGTCGTTCTTCTTTTCTCCCAAGATGTCATTGATGCGATTGAGCAAGGTATAAAACTGCAATAAATATTCATTTTCCAAGACGTTGTGTTCCTCATCAAAGAGTTCTGCCAAGACTTCTACCAAGTCAAAAAGCCCTTTGATTGCATTACCCACCAACCTTTTTTCACCATCTTTTTTCCAAAAACTAAAAATCTTTTTATAAAATGGCAATTCCTGCCCCCACTCGTTTATAAGCTCATTTAGTGGCACATAAATCAAATTCTCTTTTTGTATTTTTTCAAGATGTACTTGAATCTGGTCATAGTTGCCTTTCTCTACCTTTTCGAGTTCGCGAACTTCTTTCTGGATTTCATAGAGTTTTTCCTTACTATCTTTCACTCTATCAAAGAGTTTGGAGTCTTTTTTTCGTGAATACTGAATAAAAGGGTGGCGCAAAATTTTGATGATGTCTTTGTAATATACCTTGATATCGCGCTCGCCCGCTTGCTCTATGATTTGTAAGTTTTCCTGCATAGAAAACAGATTATCAATGAGATAGAACAATGGAGTCTTGTCTATGGACATTCCCATAGTTACGTTCAGATACTCCTTCAAGGTCAGCTTGCCACTTCCTTTTTCTGCCACAGGCAAGGAATGTAAGATGGGCATGAGCATAGTTTCGTCGGGCAATACGATACCTATCTCATTTACAGCTTCTTTGAACTTTTTTTCTTCACCATTTTCTACGATTTGAGCTAATTTTTTTTCTAAAATATCGCCAATCAGCTTTGCTTGTGTAACCTTATTGCTGACACTAAGAATATGAATTTTCTTAGGCTCAGTAGTAATTCGCGTACCTATCCATTTGAGATTTTCCTTGCCTACCCACTTGGCGTATTCGCGGAGGTAATGCCCTGCTTCGTTGCCTTTGTTTTCAAAATAATAGCTGTCAATTTCCCAATAAAAATCTGCTTTTTTCTGGTTATAAAACTCTTGCATCAGCCTTTCTTCTGCTTTGGTGAGTTGGTTAAACCCAATAAAAATTACCTTATCTACCTCACTATCATTGACGTACTTGCTAATATTTTCTACGATTCGGCGAAAAGCCAAGCCCTGATAGGCTGTATTTTTTTCTAATAGACTTTTTTTGAAATGATTATAAGTATCTTTCAAATATCCCCAAAAGGCATAATAGTCATGGGCATTTTCGCTTTGATTGTACTTTTCTTGGATTCTGGCTTTTTCGTTTTCAAATTTTTCAATGTCCTCAATCTCATCTTCTTCGTCCAGCCCCAAGTTTTCCATAGCCCATCGTTCGATAGCTTTTGCCTCTGCCAAATACTCAAAAAATATGTCTGGATTGACCAAATTCATGTCTATCATATTGAAATCGTTGAGCAAAGACGAACCCAAAGGCACAAATTTTTCCAGATTCCCTGCTTCTTCCGCCTGAACTGTTTTGGTAAAACTTTCGTAGAGTTCGAAGAGGAGAATCACGTTATCGGCTACTTCTACATCTGCTATTTTTTTTACGAAGTCATTGATAGAGAGGATTTCAGGGGAAATAAATGAGGTTTGTGCCACCTCGACCAAGTAGTGTTTGAGGTACAAACAGGAACGATTGGTAGGCAGAACCAAATGAATAGAAGAAAGTTCATTTTTGTACTTTTCTAATATTTCGCCTGCTACTTGTCGGAGAAAGGGTTGTGGCATAGGGAAGTTTGAAACTTTGGCAGACTTAACCTCTACCAAAGTTTCAGTTTTTGAAATTAATTTTGTGTATTTTTCTTATACTCTAATCCCGATAATGCTAATGTCGTCGCGTTGCTCGACATCTTTCATGTGATAATCAAGGACTTGCTCTATTTTTCTTTGTTGCTCCTCAGTAGGGAGTGGTGCGTGTTCTTCTATCAGTTCAATCAGCTTGGCAGTGGAGAATCGGTGTCTTTCAGTGTCATTTTGGTCAGCAAAACCGTCAGTGGTGAAATAGAGCATATCGCCTTTATTGAGTATGATTTCGTGGTTTTGGAAGGGGTGTTCCTTTTTGTACTGCCCCCCAATCGAGCGTTTCTCACCTCTGATAACTTCTAATTTTTTCTCATCTTGGCGGTAATAGAAAAGTGGTCTTTTTGCGCCTGCAAAGGTAACTTTGGTTTGTCCGTCCAGCATCTGCTCGAAGGTACAAAATGCGATGTCCATGCCATCATCATTGTTTTTTTCATACTGCTTCAAGGATTCGCGGAAGCGTCCGTCCAAATATTCCAATACAACCGCAGGCGTAAAGATAGACATTGCGCCTTCCTGTCTTTTTTTCTGAATATTGATAAGATTTCCCTCAATGTCATTAAGTAAGTAACTGGAAACCACCGACATAAAGCCACCAGGCACGCCATGCCCAGTACAATCGATAAGCGCAAAAGATATAAAACTCCTGTTATTGTCCACAATGGGGTTATGCCCCAGCCAATAAATATCTCCTGAAACGATGTCTTTGGGTCTATAAATCACGAAATATTCGCTAAAATAGGTGTGCATCTGGCTTGGCGAAGGCATGATTGCCTCTTGGATAGTTTGGGCATAGCGAATACTATCTGTAATGTGCTTATTTTTGGTATTGATTAATTCGTAAGCGTTGGCATTAGAAAGGGCAACAGATACATAAGAGGCAAGGGTTTCCATCATTTTGAGGTCAATGTCATTAAAGGCATTTTTCTCAAAACTTTGGGCAGTAATCACTCCTAACACTTTATTCTCGAACGATAAAGGCAAATAAATCAAAGATTTAGGGGTGTTTGCGTCTATTTTTATGGTCTGATTGGGCAGGTAAGTTTTGTACTGCATTTCGAGATTATTAATGGTAACAGGCTGGTTATTTTTGACTGCCCAAACGCCAAATTTGTCCTGCTCTTCCATGTACTCAAAGTGGTCTTGCTGTGCCTCGCCTTTCTTTACGAAATCGAGAAACTCGATGCGCCCTTCTGCCTCATCATAAATACCCACGCCAAAAAAGGAGGAGTGAATGAGTGAAGCCATATTGGAGTTGGCAGTTTGTACCATAGTACGGAAGTCAAAAGTAGAAGCCACTTTTTGACCTATCTTACTAATATTCTTGATATTATCGTATGCTTTTTGGATTTCTTCTTTTTGTTTGCGAAGGCGTTTTGCCAAGAAATAAAAGGCTACCACTGCGCCAAGCAATATTACCCCTGCGCCAATCGCTACATATAGCTCTATTTCGAGTGTGCGTTGTTCTATTTTATCTACTTCTATTTCTTCTTTTTGTTTTAAAATAATCTCTCTCAATTCACCCACCACTTTATTAGATTGGCTTTGCAAACTCTCAAAAGTGCTGTCGTTTTCGATAAGCGCGTATTCCAAGTTTTTCAGATATACCTTCAATGCGGAGCGTTGTTGTGGAGAAATTTCACCTTCATTGCGAAGTTTTTTTGCAATTTCTTCCATTTCGCTACGAATGACTGTGCCTTTTTCTACGAGAAATTGTTTTTTGAACTCTAATTCATTGATTACTTTCTGAAAATCAGCATTGTAGTCCAGAATCATAGAGTCCAATTTTTCTTCTATTGGCACGATAGGCTCTGTCGTTTCGGCGGCAGTTTCTTTGTTTCTGATAATGAGAAAGACATAATTTCCTTCGGCATCTACGTTAAACTTGCTGATGTCATAGCCCTCGATTTGGAATTTATCAACGTGCATTTGGACTGTGATGACTTGGAACTTGCCCTGCTTGTCTGTGGTAAATTCTTTTTCATCTACTTTGAGTTTGAGGTTGCCCATGGGAGAGTAATCCTCTTGGTATAAGACAGTTACGCTAAAAAGCTGTGGCGTACCGTCATTGTTGAGGCTATGCCCGTTGTCATCAGTTCCTCCGTTGGCAATGGTCGATTTGAGGGTATAAAAGTTTTTGTTTTTGTCAAAGGTATAATTTTCTTTGGTGATTATAGTACCATCTACATCAAACTGGGTGTCTGCCGTAGGCTCTATTTGGGGGGGCAGGTTTATGAGGAACTCACCGTTCGAATTGGTAAAAACAGGTGGCACATCACTCACACCCGCCAAGGAAATGGCAATATTGCGAACCACTTGCCCTTCGTTGCCTAAGAGCTTGCCTGTCAGCACGTTAGTAGCTGAGTACATGACCACTTGGATTTCATCACCTGCAAAGTCCCAAGTTTTGACTCGGTAGCCTTTTTTGGTAGCTTTGACTTTTCGTGGTTTTGAGCCTTTGAGTGCCAAGGTATTAAAAGTACCTTTGACATTAGTAGTCAGGCTGATACTGTCATTAATGGTTACTTCTACGCCTGGAAGAATTTTGCCTTTGTCATCAATGACTTTACCTGTAATAATTCCGTTTTGGGCGAAAAGCACGCTGGTAGTGATGAAATTATTTATCACCAACACAGCAATCAAAACAAGGACTTTAAAAAATATTTTCATCTATATAGGTAAGGGCGAATGTTCGCGCCGTTTGTTGTCGAATAATGTTACAAATTTATATAAAATGCAATTTATGAGCCTCTAAATTTAGAAATTATTTTCAATTTTCCAACTTTGCTCTTGCCAAACTTATCTTTTTTATGTTTTTGGCTCTGCTGAGTAGGTATATTCTGTTATAGCCTATGTCGTAAATCATAGCAGTAAAGAGCAAACCTAAAGGAAATAAAAATGCTTTGAATAAATAATTGGCATAGAGAAAGCCGCCTAAAATGCCGCCTAACAAAAAGAAAATCACAATGATAGCGTGCAAAATAAATTTTTTAAACATTTTTTCGCGGTCAGTAGCGTTCTTGTAGCGGGCGATAATCTTTGCGCCCTCAATGCCCAAGTCAGTGAAAAGTCCTGTCAGGTGGGTGGTACGGACTACGGAGCCAGATACCATCGTTACCATTGCGTTTTGTAAACCCATCGCAAAAAGCAGACTTCCCGCCAGCAAATGTATCAATTCTTCGCTGTAATCGTAGTATTTGCTTCCATAATACCCCACAAAAGAAAGAATAATCATTTCTAACACCAGAGGAATTGTATGCGAAAATCGAGGGTAACGCCTCCCCACAAACTCTATTAGCAAGCCTGAACTGAATGCACCCAAAAAAAATATCACCATCCACAGCAACTTTACCGAAGCCGCAGACCAGCGATAGGCTACAATCTCACTCGCCAGCGTAGCCACGTGTCCCGTTACGTTGGTGGTAAGCACCTCAAAGGCAAAAAAACCTGCTACATTGACGCTTCCCGCTGTGGCAGCCAAAATAGACGCTAATTTCAAATCATGAATAAACCTACGCTTTTGCCCTGCTACATGAAACATATTATTTGTGAAAAAATATTAAAATATCTGATAATCAATTTGGTAGTAAAGATGAATTATTGTTATTTCGCAAAATAGAAATGGGGGTATAGAGATGAAGTTCGCAGTAAAACCAATACTACAAATTTATTTTTACTTTTCAAACACAAGGTATATGCTTTTTTGTATTTATCGTCTAAACAAACTCATTATCCTATTTTTAGGGGTATCTTTTGCCTGTTCACCAAAAAACTATACCAATTTGCGGATTCCAGCAAAGCAAACCGCAATTAAGAACGAAACTAAGAGTGCAAATATTGTTCCTACTATTCCGCTTGACATCGACCATGAGATGATAGCCAGAGTTGCCAATGATTACATAGTTTATAAGGCAAATGTGCAAAAAACAGTGATTAGTGCGCGTTCGTATATTGGTACTACTTATAAACATGGTGGGCTGAACTACAAAGGCATTGATTGTTCGGGTTTAGTCCATGTATGCCTGCTCAATATCAACGCCAAGATAGCGCGAATGCCCGACGACCAAGTAAAGCAAGGCATTCCTATCGAAAAAGAAAATTTAAAAGCAGGAGATTTGGTGTTTTTTGGTGCTGAGAGAGGTAGTAAAACGATTACGCACGTAGGTATCATCACAGAAATAGTCCAAGCCAAGCGCGTGCTTTTTGTTCATGCCTCTGGGAGGCGTGGCGTGGTAGAAGATAATTTTTATCATTTTCACTGGCAGGACGTTTTCATTAGGGCGGTAAGACCTAATTATTTTGAATCCTCAAATCTCTCTAATCAGTTGCCGATGAATAGTAAACAATGAGCAGTAAACAGTTTTTTTCAAATCGTATAAAATTCAACCTTTTTTGGTCTTTAAATTCAGATGAATATTGTTTTATACCGATATACTTTAAAGCTAAAGCATCATTTTAAGATTGCGCGCGACCAGCGTAGCGAACAGCCTACCCTCATTGTCGAACTCCGAGAGGGCGATTGGAGTGGGTATGGAGAGGCTACGACCAATACTTATTATGGAATCAGCTATGAAAACATGACTGATTGTCTGGAAAAGGTAAACGAACGGTTGGGGAATTATGTTTTTTCTACACCTGAGCAGTTTTGGACAGATATGAAGGATTGTTTTAGCGGCAATCCTTTTGCCCAGTGCGCCTTGGACGAGGCGGCTTATGACCTCTACGGCAGGCTATTAGGGAAACCACTTTACCAAATTTGGGGGCTTGACTTGGCGCAAATGCCGCAAACCAACTATACGATTGGCATTGATACGGTAGAAAATATGGTGATGAAACTTAAAGAATTGCCATGGGATTTGTATAAAATTAAGTTAGGAACACCGCATGACATAGAGATTGTCAAAGCCCTAAGAAAGCATACAGACGCAGTATTTCGCGTAGATGCCAACTGTGGCTGGACTGCCGAAGAAACAATTAGTAACTCACACAAATTAAAGCAATTAGGCGTAGAATTTATAGAGCAACCCATGAAAGCAGACGCTTGGGAAGAGATGAAAGAGGTTTTTCATCATTCTGCTTTGCCTGTGATAGCAGACGAAAGTTGCATCATAGAAAGTGATGTGAGCAAGTGTTTTGGTTACTTTCATGGCATCAATATCAAGCTGATGAAGTGCGGCGGACTCACGCCTGCGCGTCGTATGATTACGGAGGCGCGCCAGCAAGACATGAAACTAATGATGGGCTGCATGACAGAATCTACCGTAGGTATTTCTGCCATTGCCCACCTTGCGCCCTTGCTTGATTACGTAGATATGGACGGTTCTTTGCTCATTTCCAATGACATAGCGGAAGGCGTGAAACTGACACGTGAAAAAGTCATCTTCCCTCCACGCAATGGTATTGGTGCAAAATTGATGTGATTTCTACGAAAATAAGCTACAAAAACCAACGTCCAATCTACCAACTATATTGCTTCAAAAATTCTTTTCAAAGAAACGGCTTGCTCTATGATGCCGCGCAACTCACTGATTTTCACTCTTTCTTGCACAGTAGTATCTCTGTGGCGAATCGTAACGGTTTCATCTTCCAGCGTTTGGTGGTCGACCGCGATACAGAAAGGTGTTCCTATCAAGTCTTGGCGCGTATAACGCTTGCCTATAGAATCACTCTGCTCGTAAAATACCTTAAAATCCAATTTCAAATCATTGTAAATCTTCTGTGCTACTTCTGGCAAACCATCTTTCTTTGTCAAAGGAAGGATAGCAACTTTGTATGGGGCAAGTGCAGGGTGTAATTTTAAGAAAATACGACCCTTCTCTTTTCCTTCAGCATCAATTCCTTTTTCTTCGGTGTAGGCATTGCAAAGCACCATGAGGAAAGTGCGGTCTGCCCCTACTGAAGTTTCTACGACATAAGGCACATAGTTTTTATTTACGTCATTGTCATAGTATTGCTGTTTTTTCTTAGACAATTCTTGGTGATTGCCCAAGTCAAAATCGGTGCGTGAGTGGATTCCCTCTACTTCTTTGAAACCAAAAGGAAATTGAAATTCAATGTCTAAGGCAGCATTGGCGTAGTGTGCTAATTTTTCGTGGTTGTGGAATTTGAGTTTTTCCGCAGGAATCCCGATAGCCCTGTGCCACTTCATTCGGGTTTCTTTCCAGTGATTATACCATTCCATTTCCGTACCTGGGCGAATGAAAAACTGCATTTCCATTTGCTCAAACTCGCGCATACGGAAGATAAACTGACGTGCAACTACCTCATTTCTAAATGCTTTCCCTATTTGGGCAATGCCAAAAGGAATTTTCATTCTGCCTGACTTTTGTACGTTGAGGAAGTTTACAAAAATGCCTTGTGCTGTTTCGGGGCGAAGATAAATTTTGTCCGCATCTTGGGCTACTGCGCCCATCTGTGTAGAAAACATGAGGTTAAATTGACGCACCTCTGTCCAATTTGCCGTACCCGAAACTTGACATACAATCTTCTCATTTACAATCAGTTCCTGCAAACCACCAAAGTCATTGGCATTGAGCAACTCATTCATTTTTTTGAGCAAATCGTCTGCTTCTGCCTGCTTGCCTTCAGCCACGAGTACGTCTGCCTTTGCCTCTATCAAATGGTCGACTCGGTAGCGTTTTTTGGAATCTTTGTTATCAATCATGGGGTCATTAAAGCCGTCGACGTGTCCAGAGGCTACCCACGTATTGGGGTGCATGAAGATTGCTGCGTCAATGCCCACTATATTTTCGTGGAGCTGGGTCATGGTTTTCCACCAAGCCTGTTTGATGTTATTTTTGAGTTCTACGCCGTTTTGACCATAATCATAAACGGATTGTAAGCCGTCATATATCTCGCTGGAAGGGAACACAAAGCCGTATTCTTTGGCGTGTGCAATGATTTTCTGAAAAAGTCCTTCTGCGGGGGTGCTACCCTCTTTTTTTAGTTCCATGTTTTTAATGTTTCTTGTTCGTTGTTCCTTTATTTTGGATTTACTCAAAATTTTGGAGTGCAAAGTTAGCACAATAGTTCGGTAAGTTTTTAAGTAAATAGGAAAAATATCAAATTGTAATTTTCCTGTTTCGTGCTATCACCTGCCATGTACCTATTATTTTTTGATTTTCCACTACATATACTTCGTTATACAAATTAATAGTAGGGCAAATGTGGTAAGGAACACCGTATAATATTTGCCCGATGCTGATACTATCCCAGTCTTCTACTTCCAGCACCAGATGCTCCTCACTCTGAGCAATAAATTTGTAATTTTCCAAGTTCAAAAATTTGACTCTTTTCTCTATCTGATTTTCTGCCGCCACCGCTTTATGCCCAAGGTCTAAGGTGATATAGCCAAATTTGGGCTTAGAAATCACGCGGGTCAGTAAAATACCCGCCCATTCAAAGGATTGTTCGGGTAAGGATTCGCTATACCCCCAATCAGAGATGAGGCAGGTGCCTGGGCTACAATATACACCCTCGCGCAGGGCATGAACTGTAAACGCAGGCGTGCCTCCACATATCACCATGGGCTTGGGCAAGCCCCGCTTTGTGATGGTTTCTATCATTTTTTGGACAGGAACAAAGGCATCATCTATCACTTTTTTTCTTTCCGCAAAATCTGACTGACGGAAATTGCCATCATATACGTGCAATCCATCACAGCAGAGGTTAGCAAACTTTTTTTGCGTAGCCAATAAGGTGTAAAAATGTATGAATGAATCACTTACATCATGCCCGCTTCGGTTCATGGCGTTATTTACATCAATAAAAACGTGAGCAAACACGCCAGACGACAAAAATACTTGATTGAGCTGTGCTGCGGCTTCCTCGCAATCAATTAAGGACGCAAAATAAACCTGTGGAAATTTTGCTTGCAGTTTTGCTAACCTCTCACCTTTGTTGCCCACTAACTGGTGTGCAATCAATACAAATTTTCCACCTGCAATGGCAACCATTTCTGCCTCTGCGATGGTTGCCGCCTTAAATTTGCTAATGCCTGCCGCCAGTTGCATCTGGACTATCTCGGTCATTTTATAGGTTTTGACGTGAGGCACTAAGCGGTCTGCCGCGCCCGCGATGCGTATCATTTCTGCAATATTGTGTTGGACTTTTTCCTTCAAAATCAGCAAAGATGGAGAGTCTAAGGCTTGTTCGTTTTTGATAGTAAAAAATGTATTTGACATAAGTAAACAGTGGTTTATCCAATTTTTTTATTTTCTAAATTACGTATTCAAAAGTAAAAAATATTTATGATTTGGCGTGATTACATCAGCACTAAACAAACTATGAAGATTTGGCAACATAAAAAAACATTTATAAAATTAGTTAAATAGCTGTAAAACAAACAGATATAGGTGTAAAAAGACAATATTATTTTGCAAGCATTTAAAAAAGAGAGGAACGTTTTTTTTTTAACAAAAAAAATTAGAATTTTGCGTTCAGAAAACAAGTAAAAAGTCGTAAATGGGAGTTATTGAACGCAAAGAACGAGAGAAAATTCAAAGGCGCAATGTGATTATTGACGCAGCAGAACGTATATTTTTTAAAGATGGTATAGAAAATGCCTCCATGGACCAAGTCGCCAGCGAAGCCGAACTTAGCAAGGGAACTTTGTATCTTTATTTTAAAAGTAAGGAAGAATTGTATAAGGCGATTGTGATTCGTGGTTTTATTGCCCTCAAGCGCAGGCTCAAGGAGGCTACGATAACTTCTGAGAGTGGTTTGGAGAATGTCAAAGCTATATCAAGGGCGTATATCGTTTTTTGCAAGGAACACATTGGCTATTTTAATGCCATTTTATACTATCAAAACGACCAATTCAATAGCCGAAATATGGGGTCGCCTCATGCCGTAGAGTCGCTGGAAGGTGGCAATGCAGTTATCACTATCCTCATCAATGCCCTCAAAAAAGGCATGGAAGACGGAAGTATTACCAAAGCGGTTAATCCTGTGGAGGTTGCTTTTGTGCTTTGGAGCCAGATTACAGGGCTTTTGCAGGTGATTCAGCGCAAAATGAGAATCATTAGTTATTTTTATAAAATGAAAGAAACGGACTTATTAGATGACTATTTCTTACTTTTGGAGAGGTCATTAAAGTCTTAAAAACTAACTATGCAAAGAGTATATACCAATACCGTACTGACCGAACTGCTCGGTAGAGATGAATTAATAGAGGAACTGAGCCTGCGAAAATATCATCTGACATGGCTTGCCGATATTTTAATGATGCTGTCTGGTGCAAACGACATTAATAAGTTTTACAGTGCTATCCCGCCTGAGCCTATCGGAGTGCCTTTTTTAGAAACAGCCATGAAAAATCTCAATGTAAGTTTTCCCATCTCAGAGGCTGATTTAGCGCATATTCCCAAAGAAGGTGCTTTCGTTACCGTTTCCAATCATCCTTTTGGATTGCTGGACGGCATTTTACTGATTTTGATTTTGGGCAGGGTACGCCCAGATGTAAAAATAATGGCAAATTTTCTCTTGCAACGCCAACCTCCGTTACGCGATTTCTTTATTCCTGTCGACCCATTCGAGGGTAAAAATCAAGCAGTACGAAGTTTGGCTGGCACAAAGCTGACCCTACAACATTTGAAAGATGGACACCCTGTGGGCATTTTCCCTGCGGGCGAGGTTTCCACTTATCAAAAAAGCCTTTCATCAGGCAAGCTACTGGTAGGCAAACTGTCCGCCAATAGTATCCAAGACCGCGACTGGCAGCCTGCGGTGATGAAAATTATCAGAAAGTCAAAAGTGCCAATTATTCCTGTTTTTTTTCATGGGCATAATAGCCCTCTTTTTCACCTTTTGGGCAAAATTTCTCCGAAACTACGCACTATCAGGCTATTAGCTGAGTTTATGAACAAGCGCAACAAGTACCTTCCCATTCGGATAGGCGCGCCAATTTCGGTAGAAAAACAAAATGAGTTCGAAGAAGTGGAAGCATTAGCAAGTTTCTTAAAAGCACAAACATACGCATTGGCTGATAATAATTAATTGATTGATAATGAAATATTTGATTGTTGGTTTGGGAAATATAGGTGCGGAATACGCAGAAACAAGGCACAATGTAGGCTTTATGGTCGTGGACAAGCTGGCAAAGCAGTTTGACGCTACCTTTGAGTCTGGGCGGCACGCATTTGTGAGTGAAATTAAGCACAAGGGCAAGAGCATAACCCTCATCAAACCAACAACTTACATGAATTTGAGTGGAAAAGCAGTAAACTATTGGCTCAAAGAACTAAAGATTCCTATCGAGAACAGCTTGACTATCTTGGACGATGTAGCCATAGATTTTGGAAAAATTCGCCTTCGCAGTAGTGGGTCGAGCGCGGGGCATAATGGACTCAAAGACATCGAGGCAACGTTGGAAACCCAAACTTATCCTCGCCTTCGCTTTGGCATAGGCAATGACTACCCGAAGGGACGACAAGTGGATTTTGTCTTGGGCAAATTTGACCACGAAGAAAAAAAAGAGTTAGCATTTATCATCGACAAGGCAGCCGAGGCTACGCTTGCTTTCTGCACTGTGGGCATGACTACGGCGATGAATCTTTATAACTAAGCCCGATTAGTCATTCGCTTGGGGCTTGGTACTTGCTTTTGTCAGAATGAAAATTAAAAATGCAACAAAAAGGATTTGAAGGATAAGCATAATAAAAAATGTATGTTTATAAGGGTAAAACGCAATTTTAGCGCAAAGGTTTGACAAAAACAGAAAAACTCATGTTAAATATTGCTAATCCTCTCCATTCACTGCCATATTTGATACACATATCCGATTAGATTTCATACTTTTGCAAAAAATTTAGCGATAAAATGAAATGCAAAATTTAGAGGCACTCCAAAGAATACTGTCCTCTCCTCAAAAAGTGGTCATTATTCCTCACCAAAAGCCTGATGCTGACGCATTGGGGTCTTGCTTGGCACTTGCGGGCTACCTGCAAAAGTTTTCGCACGAGATAACTGTCATTGCTCCAACAGACTATCCGCATTTTTTGTCATGGATGAAAGGCAATGAAAATGTATTAGTTTTTGAGCATAGTAAAGAAAAAATAATAGAGCATCTGATTTTAAATACAGATGTAATATTTTGTTTGGATTTCTCTGATTTGGCGAGGATTGTACCCTTAGATAAGTACGTAAGCGCGTCTACAGCTACCAAAGTGATGATAGACCATCACATTGATAGAAAGGCTTTTGCGCCTTTTGAGTTGTGGAAACCAGAGGCAGCAGCAACAGCAGAACTTGTCTATGATTTTATTTGCCTGCTGGGGGGCGAGCAATGGATAGACGTGCCAATTGCAGAGTGCATTTACGCAGGGATTATGACTGATACAGGTTCTTTTAAGTTCCCAAGCACTACCAGTAAAATTCATAGAACAATAGCCAACTTGATGGATATTGGCGTGAATCATGCAAAAATTCACCATCATATTTACGATACCAATTCCGAAAATCGCTTGCGACTCACTGGGTTTGCGCTGAAAGAAAGATTGACGATTTTGAGAGAATACCGAACGGCTTACTTTGCGCTTAGTTCCTCAGATTTAAGGACTTACCAGTATCAAACGGGCGATACAGAAGGCTTGGTAAATTATGCGCTGTCACTGGAAGGGATTATCTTTGCCGCGATTTTGATAGAAGATACGGACAAAATCAAACTCTCTTTTCGGTCTATTGGTGGTTTTTCTGCCAATAACTTTGCACGCAACCATTTTAGCGGAGGTGGGCATCACAACGCAGCAGGTGGCAGAGTTTCGGGCGGAAAGCTGGAAAATGTAGTGAAAACTTTTACGAATCTATTACCTACTTATAAAGAAAGTTTATTGAATAGCATTTGAAAATTAAAACAATTTAACAATTTAATTATCCATATTTTATGTTCAAACAATTAGTGTATTCATTTTTATTCACTGCCTTGGTCATCAGCGTTATCAGTTGCGGTGGTAAACAAAAAACTGATTTTGGTATTCAGTACGAGTTCCATACCAAAGGTGGCGGTAAAAAAATACAAGAGGGCGATGTGCTTACACTTCAATTTAATCTGTATGGTAAAAGCAAAGGCAAAGATACCTTATTGCAGAGTTCTTACGGCTCACCTCAACCCTTCGAAGTACCTTACCAAGCGGCTCGTAAGGATTGGTTTAGCCAAAGTTTAGGTTTTGTTACCAAAGGAGATAGCCTGAGCCTGTACGTTCCCCTCGATTCTATATTGAGAGGTGCGCCCAAGCCTGAGTTTCTTGATGCTGGCACCGAAGGTCGTTTCACCCTCAAAGTTGCCAACGTGATGTCTGCTGATGAGCATACCAAAATCATGCAAAAACGCATGGAAGATATGCAAAAACAACAAGCTGAAATGCAAGCGCAGATGGAAAAACAAATGGAAACTCAAAAACCAGTTGATGAGGAACTTATCAAAAAATACATTGCAGATAACAAATTGAAAGTAACGCGTACCGAATCAGGTTTATACTATGTAGTTACTTCGGCTGGCTCAGGTGATGCCCCACAGACAGGACAGATGGTTGATGTGCATTACAAAGGCTCACTTTTGAGTGGAGAAGAATTTGACTCCTCCAAAGAAAACCCCTTGTCTTTTGCCTACAATACAGGCGGTATGATTAAAGGCTTTGACGAAGGTGTAGGTATGCTCAAAAAAGGGGGGAAAGCTACCTTGATTATTCCTTCGCACTTGGCGTATGGACCTCAAGAAAGAGGCGAAAAAATTAAGCCTTTTTCAATTCTCAGATTTGACATTGAGTTGGTAGATATCAAGCCTGCTCAGATGCCAACTAATCAGCAATAAGCAGTTATGAATTATTAGTTATGAGTTAATCGCAACGGTGAACCGTACAATTATTTAATAATCAATACTTTATAAAATAATTGCACCATAAACTAATTTTGCATTACTGCTTGAAAAAAATAAAGATAAAGAAAGTTTTTACTTAATTAATATTCAAGAATAAACCGTTCCTCGCTCGATGAGTAGTTCCACGCCAATTCCATTGCGGCTTAAAAGGCGTAGTTAAAGATAACCCCTCGCTTTAGCGGGGGGAGCTACTAATCCCAAAGAACGAGTATTTAATGAAACCCGATAAAGTAAAAACTTTCTTTGACTACTAAATAATTAGGAATGATATGCAATGGATTAAAAATGTAATTTATTTGTTCGTTTTACTTGGATTCTCCGCTTGTTTGAAAAATGAAAACTCTGCTTTGAAACAACAAGAACAAGAAGACCAGCTAATTAGCGATTTCCTCAAAAGAAATAGCATCAATGCTTCGCGCAGTTCGACAGGCTTATATTACCTGATTGACCAAGCGGGTGTGGGCGCGCAGCCAAGCTCTACTACGCAGATAGCCAGCATAGATGTCAATGTTTTCTTGCTGGGTGGAGCCAGATTTATCTCAGAAAAAGATATAGTCTATCGTTTTCAGAATGGATTGTTCATACAGGGGCTTGTAGAGGCAACAACTCTCCTTCGCAAAGGAGGAAGTGGGCGTTTTTATATTCCCTCTGCCTTGGGTTTTGGCGCAAATTCGGGGACAGTGAGTAATGTAAATATTCCTGCCAATGCTACTTTGTATGCTGAGGTGAAGCTCAATGACATCAGGACAGACGAGGAGCAACAAAAGGTAGAGGTAGATTCTATCAAAAATTACCTTACACGTCGCAAGCTAACCTCCACCAAAGACTCTTTGGGTGTGTTTTATGTGATGCAAACCGCAGGCACTGGCGCACAACTTCGTACAGGGAATAAAGCGACAGTTTCCTACAAAGGCACATTACTCAATGGGCAGACTTTTGATAGTGGCAGTTTTGCTTTCACGATTGGAAGCGGAACAGTCATCAGAGGTTTTGACATTGCAGCCCGACTCATGCGTAAAGGCGAAAAAGGCATAGCCATCATTCCTTCCAGCTTGGCTTATGGCGACAAAGGTTCAGGCAATAAGATTAGTCCGTTTAAGGTCTTGGTTTTTGAGCTGGAAATGACAGGCGTAGAGTAAAAAAGTTTGAGATTTCTACGTAAGGACAGGGGTTTTATGTAAAATGCACACTGTTGTCTATTATTCATTACTGAAATAACAAGATTAACGATTGAGTATATTCAAAAATTAAGCGACTTCTCTTTTTAAAACTTAAAACCAAGCATGAAATTATCAATTTTTTATATTTTAATAGGTTTTGCGCTATGTATGCAAGCCTGCAAATCCAAAAGTGCCATAGACAACGAACTTTTGGTAAGCCGCGAAGACCAAATCATTAGAGATTACCTGGCGGAGAAAAAGATAAATGCCACCAAACTGCCTTCGGGTATGTATTATCAAAATTTGACACAAGGCACTGGCGAAAAACCTGTACTTGGCGATACGGTACGCGTACATTATACTGGAAATATCATTTACAGCTATGTTTTTGATAGTAGCAAGTTCAGAGATGCTCCCTTCCAACTTATCGTGGGGGCAAGTGGCGCAGGCTCAGTCATTTCAGGCTGGACGATAGCACTCCTTGATATGCGCGTGGGGGAGAGAGGCGTATTTTATATCCCATCTTATTTGGCTTATGGAAGTGCTGGATTTAGAGATAGAATCACTCAACTTCTCACTGTACCTCCAAATTCTATCCTTGTTTTTGACATGGAATTGGTGCAAATTCGAAAACGATTATGATATGAACATCTTAGATACAATTATTCAAGCCAAATATAAGGAAGTAAACCAGCGCAAAGAGCAGTTTCCCATCAAACAATTAGAGAGAACGGCATTTTTTGAACGGAAAACAATCACCCTCAAAAATAGGCTCAAACAATCCAAAACGGGAATTATTGCCGAGTTCAAGCGCAAATCTCCCTCCAAAGGAAGTATTAATGCTGATGCCAAAGTAGAAGAAATCACGCAGGGCTATGCGGCGGCGGGTGCTTCTGCCGTTTCTATTTTGACAGATATGGAGTTTTTTGGTGGAGAAAGCAAGGACTTAACATTGGCTCGCCCTCTGCTGCACATTCCTATTCTGCGAAAAGATTTTATCATTGATGAGTACCAAATCATAGAGGCTAAGTCGATGGGTGCAGACGTGATATTGCTCATTGCGGCAGTGCTTAATCCAAAGCAAATCAAGGCGTTGGCGGAGTTCGCACACTCGCTGGGCTTAGAGGTTTTGATGGAGGTACACGACCTCGCAGAGCTACAAAATTCGCTAAACTATCACTTGGATATAGTGGGCGTAAACAATCGAAACCTCAAAAATTTTGAAGTGAATATTGATGTTTCCAAAATGCTTGCCGCGCATATTCCTGCTGAGTTTGTGAAGATTTCTGAAAGTGGCATCAGTGAGGTTAAAAATATTAAAGTTTTGCAAGACTATGGTTATCAAGGGTTTCTGATAGGCGAAAACTTTATGAAAACTGCAAACCCCACAGAGGCTTGTAAAGAATTTATCAGCCAAATTTGAAATATTTATTCCCCCAATCCTGCCCATTATTCTGTTTTTAAAAGTCCTCTTTGCTACCATTTATATATTTGATAATCAATATTTTATAACAATAATACTTAGTTTTAAAAGTCTTATCTTATAAAATATGCACTAACCTCTGCTTTCTATTGACGTTAATTATACTAAGAAACTAAAATAAAATTAATCTCAATTTAAAACACAAAAAACAATGGAAATAGATAACTTAGTGAGCAAAAACACACCTGCTTGGCGATTTCAAACGATTATTTCTTTCTTGCTGTCCTTTATTCTGACGATTTCGGGGATTTTGTATATGCCTGCGGACTTGTGGGTGAAAGGGTTTGTACTGATGGGCTTGATATTTACGGTAGGCTCGTCGTTTACCTTAGCCAAGACGTTAAGAGATGATTATGAGGCACATAAACTCGTTAATCGTATCCAAAGTGCTAAAACGGAGAAGATTTTGAAGGATTTTGAGGCGTAATGGCTATGGAATGAGGTGGGGGCAAAAATAGCCGTTTGATGGGAGGGGAAGTTGGTGGGCTGTGGAATTTGGCTATTTAGCCCGCCAACCGTAGCGAAGCGAAGCCCGTACAGCAACGACCACCGCAAATTGGAATAAGGCTGTTGCGCTCCTTATAAACTAAATAAAAAAACAATTTAACCATTTAACCATTTTAATATATGTTACCAAGAAATTTTCTTCCGTCTTTGTTTTCGATTACGATTATGGTGCTGCTCACCTTTGGGGTGTTGCGCTATATGCAGGTTCCTGCGGGTGAGCTGGTGGACTGGGTGATAGGTGTGGCTATCTTTTGGTGGCTGATGATTATTGTTACGTTGCCTTGGAATATGCACTTTGCGGCGAAGGAGGTGCTGGCGCAGGCAAAGCAGTCTAAGGACAAAGCAATCAAGGTGAATGTTGATGATGTGGCGTATGCGGAGAAATTGTCTAAGCGATTTTTCAGAGTAGCGATTGTTTTGCACCTTATTTCTGCGGTTGCGCTGGCATTGTTGGCGTATTTTAATATCACGAGTTTGGGTTATATCAGTGCTGTGGCGGCTTTGTTGCTGACGATTTTGCGTCCTTCGATGCGTATGTATGAGTATGTAGCGGCTCGCCTAAGCCTGATAACGCACGAAATCAAACACCCCAGAGAAGATGTGGCGGAGCTGAGAGCTAAGGTTGATGAGTGGGAAAGCAGGTTGCAGAGCCTTGAATATCAGCTTAATACATCGCAGAAAGATTCTTTTGCGTATCAGCAGGAACGCACTAATGCCTCTTTGGAAAAGGACATGAAGCAGTTGCGTTCTACGCTGGAGAATTTGCGTGCCAAGAACGACAGCGACCACGACCAACTGGGGCGCAAGGCAGAAAGTGTGATTGCCAAACTTTCCGAAGATGCACAGTTCCTCAATCAGGTCAGGGATATTATTAAGTTTTTTAAACAGGCGTAGGGGGAATAGTATTGAACCTTTGTTTTGATTCACTTTTTGTTTAAAATCTAACTCAAAAAATCATGTTAATTACTATCTTTATCGTATTTGCCTTCTGCTTTTTGGTAGAAAGGCTAATGCCAGGCTGGGCTTTGCCCGAAGTACCAACTTGGACAATTAGGGTCTTGGCAGTTAATTTTATACAGTTGGTAATTGTACTTTTGGCAGGAGCTACTTGGGAAAAATGGCTGTCTATATACTCTATTTTTCATCTTTCAAATCATATTGGAGAGATTGCAGGTGGGCTAATTGCTTATTTCATAGCGACATTCATTTTTTATTGGTGGCATAGATGGAGGCATACTGTAGATTTTCTGTGGCAACACTTTCACCAGATTCACCATAGTCCACAGCGAATCGAAGTCATCACTTCTTTCTATAAACATCCTTTGGAAATGACAGTAAATTCTATTATAGGTGGTCTATTGGTCTATACTTTACTGGGGCTGAATATGGAAGCAGGTGCAATCTATACTTTATGCACTGCACTGGGTGAGTTTTTTTACCACACAAATATCAAAACGCCACAATGGATAGGCTACATTTTTCAAAGACCCGAAATGCACAGAATTCATCATGAATACAATAAGCATACTAATAATTATGGTGATATTGTATGGTGGGATATGCTCTTTGGTACATATCAGAACCCAAAAGAATTTATATCTTCTTGTGGCTTTGACAATGAAAAAGAGCAAAAATTAGTAGAAATGCTCAAATTCAAAGACGTTCATAAGGAAAATTAATAAAACTTTGACACATTGGGAATGAGGGGTAAATGAAAATACAGCGATTAAAACCCCTCATTGATTGTAAAGCCTAAAAGCTACGAAAAAATAAAAATCTACTTCATTTCTCCACTTTTTTCCTTAAAATTGCAGTCCAAAAAATAAATCAATACATAGTTAGATAGTTGAACATAGCTAAATAGTTTGCAAAAGCCAAATAGCTGTCCAACTATCTACAAAACGAGGAACTTAGCTTCATCAAAATTGTTTTAAGAGTAAATATTCATTCATGCAAAATACACCCGATTATCATCTCAGGCTTACGATGCCTCAAATCGTAGAACTCATCAAACAGATTGATGTGCATGAAAAATTATTTTTATTGGATTTTTTAGTAAAGGAAGTAAAAGATAATCAAGACCTTAGTCAGAAAGAAAAAATAAAACTCAAACTATTGGAGGTACAAGCATTGACTATTTTTAGCGAAATCAAAGACCCTACTGCGTGGCAAACTCGAATCAGAAATGAATGGACATGAAAGCACTTTTGGATAGTAATATTATTATTTATCTTGCACAAGGAAAGATTGATTTTGACTCATTTACAGAAAGTTATGAAGAGTTGTGTATCTCTGTCATTACCTATATGGAAGTTTTGGGATACAGATTTCAAGATGAAAATTACAAGCAAAAAATAGAAACTCTTCTGAATTTATTTACACGTTTGGATATTACGGAAGCGATTGTAAAAGAGGTAATTACTATACGACAAAGATACAGTATCAAACTTCCTGATGCTATTATTTTAGCAACTGCAAGAGTTACAAAATGTGAACTCATTAGCAACAATGAAAAAGATTTTAGTGGAGAGATTAAGGTTAAAACTATTCCTCCACAACCATAAAGTCAGGAAAACTCATTCCAATCTCCAAAAATGACCAATTAGAGAATCAAATCTCAAAATTTTTCCTTAAAATTGCAGTCCAAAAAATAAATGAAATTAATAGTTAGATAGTTGAACATAGTTAAATAGCTTTAAAACAGCCCAATAACTATCAAACTATCAAGCTATCAAACTATATAAAAAAATGAACATTTCTCTTGCGTGGCTCAGACAATTCATTGATTTACAGGAATCCGCCGAAGAAGTTGGCATCATGCTCACCAATGTAGGCTTGGAGGTAGAGAGCATTGAAAGCTACGAAACCGTCAAAGGCGGGCTGGAAGGCATGGTGATTGGCGAAGTCCTCACCTGCGAAAAGCACCCCGACGCTGACAAACTGAGCATCACGACCGTAGATATTGGCAATGGGCAAGTTTCGCCTATCGTGTGCGGCGCGCCTAATGTGCGTGCGGGGCAAAAAGTGGTAGTTGCCACCGTAGGCGCAATGCTGTATCCCACTACTGGTGAGCCTTTTACCATCAAAAAAGCAAAAATCAGGGGCGCAGTTTCCGAAGGCATGATTTGCGCCGAAGATGAGATTGGCTTGGGCAAGTCGCATGACGGAATTATGATTTTGGATACCACTTTGCCAAACGGAACGCCTGCCGCCAAGTATTTTAACTTGGAAAGCGATAAGGTATTTTCCATTGGTTTAACGCCCAATCACGCTGATGCTACTTCGCATTATGGCGTTGCCAGAGATTTGAAAGTGCTGTTAAACAGAGATTTATGTAAGCCAAGTTTATACAATTTTAAAATAGATAATACCCAGACTCCTATTGAGGTAGTGGTGGAAAATACCGAAGCCTGTCCTCGCTATTCAGGCATAGTGATTTCTGGCGTAACCGTCAAAGAATCACCCACTTGGCTCAAAAATAGGCTCAAATCCATAGGGCTTTCCCCCATTAATAATGTGGTAGATATCACCAATTACGTATTGCACGAATTGGGGCAACCGCTTCACGCTTTTGACTTGGGAAAAATCAGCCAAAACAAGGTGATAGTCAAGACCTTAGCGCAAGATACGCCTTTCAAAACGCTGGACAAGGTAGCAAGAAAACTCAGCCAAAATGACTTGATGATTTGTGATGGGGACGAAAAACCGATGTGTATTGGTGGTGTTTTTGGTGGAGCAGATTCAGGAATTACTGAAAATACAACAGCAATTTTCTTGGAAAGTGCCTATTTCTCACCTACTTACATTCGCAGAAGTTCGCAGTATCATACGCTGGTTACAGACGCTTCTTTCCGCTTTGCGCGTGGCATAGACCCAAACGGAACGGTTTACGCGCTCAAACGAGCCGCTTTATTGATTAAAGAAGTTTGCGGTGGCGAAATCTCATCAGAAGTGATTGATATTTACCCAAATCCTATTCCTAATCGGGTTTTCAATGTCAAATACAAAAATATAGATAGGCTGATAGGCAAAACCATTGATAGAGAATGGATTAATCAAACTTTGCAAGGACTGGAAATCGAAGTTTCTAATGATAATGGAGAGGAATTTACCGTTTCTGTGCCGCCTTATCGCGTTGATGTAGCGCATAGTGCAGATATTACGGAGGAAATTTTGCGTATGTACGGCTTTGAAAATATTGAGCTAAAAGAAAATTATAGCTCAGATTTCTTGGCAGAATTTCCTGCGCTTGATGAGGACAAAATCAAATGGAACTTGACTCAGTTACTCGCGGCAAATGGTTTGAATCAAATCATGACCAATTCTTTCACCAAAGCAAGCCATTGGGAAAACTTGGAATCTTTCCAAAACGAACAAAATGTGGAAATGCTCAACCCGCTAAGTGCAGATTTGGCAGTGATGCGTAGGTCATTGGTTTTCACAGGCTTAGACTCTGTTTTGCATAATATTAACCGCCGCCAAAAAGACCTAAAACTCTTTGAATTTGGTAAGATTTATAGCAAAGTAAGCAAGGAAGACGGCAAAAATCTCTATTTGGAAAGAGAACAGTTGTCCATTTTCCTCACAGGAAATAAGACTGATGAAACTTGGCAGGAAAAATCTCAGAAAACAGATTTTTATGCGTTGAGTGGGGTTATTTCAAAGGTATTGGGTTTTCTAAATGTCAGTAAAATTACGCAAAACGAAATCAGCACAGATATTTTTGAATACGGTTTAGCAATTAATTTTCAGAAAAAAGAAATTGCACGTTTGGGCTTGCTCAGAAAAAATATTGTCAAAGGTTTTGACATCAAGCAAGACGTTTTTTATGCAGAAATAGAGTGGGAAATTTTGATGGGCAAGCTTAACCTGACCCGCAACGTAAGCGAGCCATCAAAGTTCCCCGAAGTGCGTAGAGATTTGTCTTTATTACTAAACAAAAAGATTACTTTCAAGGAAATAGAGAATTTAGCATTTCAAACAGAGCGTCATTTGCTCAAAAGTGTGAATGTGTTTGATGTGTATGAGGGTGATGATAACAAGATAAAAGCAATTATGAAAGATGATGAAAAGTCATATTCTATATCTTTTATTCTTTTAGATGAAAATCAAACATTGACTGATGAAATTATCTATAAGACTATGCAAAAACTTATTAAAGTTTTTGAGGACAAATTAGGTGCTATATTAAGAAGTGACTCTATTAGTTGGATAAAATTTGCCAAAGAGTTATAGTGAAAAAGAAAATAGAGTTAGCCTTAAAACAGCTAACTCTATTTTTATGGCAGAAAAATAATGTTCTACTGCGAAATCTTATCCATGTGAGCATCTAAGGATATAAACTCAGAACAGGATTTTTGCAGTTCTTGGGAAGCGTGTCCCCAAAAATATACTTTTACATTGTAACCACTTTGAACTAATGTTGTAATAGCAGGCACAAAATCACCATCTCCTGCCACCAATATTAGTGTGTCTTTTTCTTTATTAGCCAATGTATAAGCATCTTTCAAAATCTCTGTAACAATACTTATATCAACCTTTTTTTCTTTGTTTTGAATATTTCTATCATAAATTACGGTTTCAAAGCCAGCTTGGTCTGCCATTTTCCAGAGAGAGTCATTTTCGGGAGGACGCGAACCAAATAGTTTAGCTTTTGCTATGTTAGTACCGCCATTTCCAGAAACGAATTTATGGAGTTTGCCAAAATCAATTCTATAGGCAGGGTCAAATATACCTTTATCAATAGCTTGGTATATATCATAAGCAAAGCCTTTTTTTACCGCACTTGCTCTTTTTCCCTCAATAAAAATATTGGAATTATCAACGTAAATATATAGCATAAATATTTTTTTTGCAAAGTTAAACTAAAAATAAATACATTTCTAAAATTTGGAGAAAAAATCAATCTGTCAAGCTAATGACTGCCTTCGAGCAGAAATTAGGGGCGGTGATAAGAAAGTAGAAAGGAAAGAATCTTGTTTTTAGAAACGTTTATAAAGCAGCAAACTTTATAAACGTTTTGTTTTTCTACCTTTCTTTTGATTATGTTTGTGAAACAAAATGATTTTCTATGAACGAAAAAAATCAATCTTATATACAAT
>JAAFJS010000045.1 GCA_013298985.1 Cytophagales bacterium | reverse complement strand
TACTCTCCATACACATAGAGGCATCTACGCACCTGCATCGTACTATTCAGCAAATCAAGGACTTAGGTATGAAAGCGGGCGTGGCAATCAATCCGCATACGTCTATCCATTCCTTAGAAGAAATCATTAAAGAAATAGATTTGGTATGCGTGATGTCCGTAAATCCTGGCTTTGGGGGACAGCAATTTATCGAAAATACGTACCACAAAGTATCCAAACTCAAAGACTTAATTTTGAGCAACAATGCTACTGCTTTGATAGAAATTGACGGTGGCGTAAACCTGACCAATGCACCCAAGCTCTTGCACGCGGGCGCGGACGTGCTGGTCGCGGGGAATTTTGTCTTTGGTTCGGCTGACCCTTTGCAGACAATCATCGAGTTAAAAAATTTGTAGGGTGAAAAAAATAAGCCCAAAACAGAAAACTTTAAGGAAGTTTTGCACTTTTTCCTTTGTAAATCATCTTTGATTTTTAAATTTGTAGGTGAAAAGCAATTTTAATTACAAATGATGAATTACAAATGACTTATTCTTTTGCAAAACTCATCATTTATCATTCATAATTCATAATTCAAAAAAAAATGGCAAAAATTAAAGTAGCGATTAACGGCTTTGGTCGCATTGGTCGCTTGACATTCAGGGCATTAATCACCAATCCAAATATCGAAGTGGTTGCAGTAAACGATTTGACTGATGCACCTACTTTGGCTCACTTGCTCAAATACGATTCTATCCACAAAAAATTTAACGGAACAGTAAGTGTGGAAGGTGATAGCTTGGTAGTGAACGGGCAGAAAATCAAAGTGTTGGCAGAAAAAGACCCTGCCAAACTGCCTTGGGCTGACCACAAAATAGACGTAGTGCTGGAATCCACAGGCAGATTTGTAGATAGCGAAGGTGCAGGCAAGCACTTGGCGGCGGGCGCAAGAAAAGTCATTATTTCTGCTCCAGCCAAAGGCGATAACATCAAAACGGTAGTGCTTGGCGTAAACGACAGCGAAATTAGCGCAAGTGATAATATTCTTTCTAATGCCTCTTGCACCACCAACTGCCTTGCGCCTATGGCAAAAGCAATTGATGACGCTTTTGGTATCGAGAAAGGCTATATCACTACGATTCACGCCTACACACAAGACCAAAACCTCCAAGATGCACCCCATAAAGACCTTCGCAGGGCAAGGGCGGCTGCTTATTCTATCGTGCCTACCTCGACTGGCGCGGCAAAAGCGGTAGGCTTGGTATTGCCTCACCTCAAAGGCAAGCTGGACGGCTCGGCAATGCGCGTGCCTATTCCTGATGGTTCTTTGACTGATTTGACAGTGATTTTGAAGAAAGAAGCCACTGCTGCACAAATCAACGCAGCTGTAAAAGCTGCCGCAGATGGTGCTTTGAAGGGTATTTTGGAATATACAGACGAGGAATTGGTTTCTATCGACATCGTGGGCAATCCGCACTCTTGTATTTTTGATTCCCTCCTTACTACTACCAACGGCACAATGGCAAAGGTAGTGGGCTGGTACGACAACGAAATAGGTTATTCTACACGCACTGCGGAATTGATTGCCAAAGTGGGCGTAATGTAGGAAATAAGTATTGGAAAAATAATAGGGTAGAAACTTTTTTAAGTATCTACCCTATTTTGTTTTGGTATAAAAACTCGTTACACAATTACATATTTTGCAATACTTTCAGTTGTGTTTTCAAAGATTCTACTTCTTTGCTTGCCTCTTCGATTTTACTATTGAAATCAGCACGCAACTTATCAGCCGTTTTGGAGTGAGCAAAAAACTCTAAATTGTTTCTCCACAGCGCAATGTCATTTTCGAGTGTGGTCAATTTTTTGCGAATTGCCTGCTCTTTGCGGAACATTTTGCGGTCAGAGTTAGGGTTATTGCCCATGAGCTTCATCTGCACACCAAATTTTTCTTTTTCGGTATCTTCTGCGCTCAATCCCAAGCTATCTATGTAAGTATCAATCACTTTTGCCAAGCGGTCTTGGATACTATTCATTGCTTTGCGCGGTACAAAACCAACATTGAGCCAGCCGTCCAGCAATTCATCAAACTTCGCCTCATCATGGTCTTTTGCCTTTGCCAACGCCTCAATGTCATCACAGATTTGTTTTTTCTTGGTCAGATTTACCTCAAACTCTTGGTCTTGGTTTGACTTACGATTGCGTTTGCGGTTAAAAAACTCATCACAAGCAGTTTTAAATCTTTCGTAGATGCTATCGCGCTGACTTTCAGGCACAGGACCTACTGTTTTCCACTCATCTTGTAGTTTTTTGAGCAAATCAGAAGTTTCGTCCCATTCCGCACTTTCCTTAGCAGCTTCTGCCTGTTCGCAAAGGCTGATTTTATGTTTGAGGTTTTCATCTCTTTGCTTTTCTAAGCGTTCGAAAAACCTACTTTTATTATTGAAAAACGTCTTGAAATTGCTCCAAAACTGCTTGTTAATGTCTTTGGCAACCTCTCTTGGCGCAGGGCCGACCTTATCCCATTCTTCCTGCAAAGCCAACACTTCCTTAGTTTTTACGTTCCAGTCAGTAATTCGGTCAGAGTTAAATTCAGGATAGCCTTCTATTTTGAGGCAAAGTTCTTGCTTCAATTTCATGTTTTCTTCCAACCTTTTCTTTACATCACCCACATAAGACCTTTTTCTGTCATAAAGTTTGTCAGAAGCCAGTTTGAAGCGTTGCCAGAGGGCTTCTTGTTCCTCGCGCGGCACGTGTCCAATCGAGCGATATTCTTCGTGCAGTTTATTGAGTTGATTTATGGCTTCATTGATATTCGCAATATCGAGCAAAGCCTCTGCTTTTTTACAGATTTCTGATTTTGCTTCCAGATTTTTCTTTCTATCAAGTTCAATCAGTTCGTTTTCTATATTTTTTTGGCTATAAAAACGGTCAAGAAGTGCATTGTAAGTTTCATACAATTTTTCAGCCTCTTGCGGGTGTACGCCGCCCGTTTCTTTCCATCTTTTTTGTAATTCTTTGAGGCTGTCAATCGCTTGCTTGCTTGTATCGCCTGTTTCGACAATCTGCTTTATCTGCTTGACAATTTCTTGCTTAGTTTCTAAATTTTTATGCTTTTTCTTTTCTTGCTCGTTGAAATACTTAGATTTTTTTTCTTTCAACGCTTTGTAGTTGGCATAAAATTTTTCAATAATTTCGTCTTGTTTGTATTGAAAACCATCTTCTTCGCCGCCTGCTTCGGTAAACTTCTTGAGCTGGGCTTCTTTTTCTTCGCGATTGATACGGTCAATCTCTATTTTGAGCAAGCGCAGGGTATTGTCTATTTTGCGGAAACTACTCTCTTTGAATAGTTCCTCGCTTAGTTCCAATAATTGTGCGGTGCTAAGTTGCGAATAATCAGCTTCTTCCTCTGCCAATTCATGCTCGTCTTCGCCCTCTTCGGCTTCCTGCTGAGTGGTACTAACTTGTTCGCTGGTTACTGCTTCTACCACAGCCACTTCATTGCTCACTACTTCTACCATAGTTTCCGCAGCTGGCTGGGCTACCACTGGGCTTTCCTGCTCAACAGCTACCGCATCATTGCTCACTTCCACAACGCCATTACTTTGCACTTCATTTGTTACTTCTTGCTCACTTACCAAAACTTCTTCGTTTTCGTGAACGTTGATACCGTTTTCGATGTCCATATTATATTTCAAGATGATTTTCTAAAAAACTAAGCTAATAACAATGTATAAAAGCATTTGTTTAAAAATATTTTTTTAATATTAAACTACTAAAATACATTGTACCATAAACAGCAAAATCATTAATCCAAAATTTTGCAGGGCAAAGATAGGAAATAGAATTGAATTTTAAAAAATTAACCTTTATTTAAAATAATTAATTTAATCTTGGGTCGTCGGGGAAATAAGAAAAAGCCTTGTACTTGCCTCCCATTGTCCTCAAAATGGTTCGCCAAAGCTCCTCTGGTGGCGTACGGAAGATGGTTTTTAGGTCTATTTGGCAGATTATCCACGAATTATGCGCTAACTCGCTTAACAGTTGTTTTTTGCCCCAGCCGCTATAACCCATAAAAAAACGGCAATTTTTGTGATTGACCATGCCGCTGTCCGCATAGACGCGCAGTTGCTCATAGTTTCCGCCCCAATAAACGCCATCGCGAAGGGGCGTTGCGTTTTCGATAGTATCAAAAGTATGGATAAAATGTAAGGTATTCTGCTCAACGGGTCCGCCGATAAAAACCACATTTTCAAGCAAATCCAAGTCAATCAAATCGCCTACGTTTACCTCTGTGATTTTGTTGAGGACAAAGCCAAACGTACCACTTTCCTCTTTGTGTTCGCAGAGTAGCACCACAGACCTCTCAAAGTTAGGGTCAGGCAAAAAAGGTTCTGAAATCAGTAAATAACCTTTTTCTAAGGTCAAATCGTCGTTGAGTTCCGTATGAAGAAGGTCTATCATAAAATTTGTCTGAGGGTCTTAGTTGGTTTCAGAGATTTTAAAAATAGAGATAATCTTGGAAAAAACAGTTTTTTTTAGAAAAAATAATTGATTTTAAAATTCCCCCCTTTTTTTTCGTAATCTCAAAGAAACGGTAGAGAGTGAAATAAAAACGATAAAACCCATTTCAAATCCATAAGTACCTAAAAATGAGCCTGTTCCGATAATATCAAAAAACCTAAAAAAAGTGAGCAATACGCCAATAAACAAGAGGTAGCTACCCGTAACAAAATAGTCCTTTTCTGGCTCTCCGCGCAGGATTTCGTAGATGCTTGTCAAGAACATAGCCAATACATTGAGCAAGCCGATGATAGTAGCCGTCGATATTACCCAGCTTGTGGGCTGGTAAAGGGTGATTATCAGAAAGATAGCACTTGCTACGATATTAAAAAGGATACTGTAATAGAGGATTTTTTCTTTGACTATTTTGTTGAGCAGTTTAAAGCTAAATAAGGACAGCAAGATAACAAAACTGAGTATAAGTATTGGCAATGCCCTATTTTCCCACCAAGGCTCGCCCGCCCACAGATATATGTAGCTATGTCCGTTTACGCGAATGATAATCAAGATACCCAGCAGAATGATAGCCACAAATAGGTAATAAATCTGTTTGTGGTAGCGAATACTGGAAAGCAGATTGATGAAGAAAATAGCAAAAAGCAGTCCGTACAGCGTTCCAAAGCCCATTTGTTCGTTTAAGGCGTGTTTGACAAAGGCATTGCGTTCGTACAGGACGGGGTAGATGGTCATCATGTCAGCAGTTGTAACCTTGAAGTAGAAGGTATTGAGCTGGGCAGGCTTGAGATGAAGGTCAAAAAGATAGGTGCGATGCTCGAATAGCCTTTTGCGGAGCGCGTAATGACCACCTGTAACTTGCCCCTTCCATTTTTTACTGGTATCGTCGAGATGATAAAACTCGATTTGGTCTAAGAGAGGCGATTTTATTTCCAAGAAAAATTGCTTATTGGGCAAAAACTGTTGTGCATTTATCTCAAATTTGAGCCAGATGACTTTCTGCGAATGGTTAAAATCTATAAAATCAAAGTTTAAAATATGACGCTTGTAAGAAAGTGTATCAAAACGCTGTCGCGCAATCTCTTCTATCCCTAAATGTGGCGCGCTCCTATCAATATAATAGGTAAAATATTCTCCTATGCTTTTTTCTGCAAAGTCATCTGAAACACTTACGGGTGTAGGATAAGCATGAGAAAGAGAGGTAAATAGGAGCAAACAAATAAAAAATATGAATTTTTTGAGTCGAAAATGTAAAAATAGCATGATGTTCGATTAATTTGCACCGTCAAGTTAAATAAAAAATTGTGTAGTAAAAAAATATGTCGTGATAAAAAGAGATAAAAATATATGCAAATTCCAAAAGACCATTTAAAACTTCATTTTATCGTCGTTTTAAATAGCTTTGTACCCCTTATTGTCAATAAAATTGAATTATTAAAAGATGCAGAAGTCATTGTATTTTATCGTACACTCACCGCTTTTGTGCTGATTAGTTTGTTTTTGTATGTCAAAAAAGAAAAATTTATACAATACGGCAAGGAAGCACTGATTTTGTTGGCGAGTGGGCTTTTGCTTGCTGCTTATTGGAGTTTTTTGTTTTTATCTATCAAGGTGGGTAGCATTTCTGTTGCCTTAGTAGGTATGGCTACGACCTCCCTCTGGATAAGTTTTATAGAACCTGCGTTTTTTGGGGTGAAGGCAAAACCTTTTCAGAGCTTGATTGGCATTAATGCTATCATTGGTATTTACGTTATTTTCCAGTCGGACTTTGAGTATGGCAATGGCTTGGCGTTTGGGTTGGTTGGTTCATTTTTTAGCGCGATGGTAACGATTATTTCTTCCCAACTCAGCAAAAGGCATAAACCTATGGTCGTTACGCTTTATCAAATGCTGGGCGGCTGGATTGGCATTACGATTTTTCTCTTATTCCATATTAACTTCTTTGCCGCCAAGCCTATCAATATGATACCTTCTTGGAACGACGCGGCACTGATTTTGGGCTTGGTCATGGTTTTTTCTATCTATGCTTATACGGTTTTTATTGAAATTATCAAGACCATTCCTGCCTTTACGGTTTCTTTGGTGAGCAATTTATCGCCTGTATATGGTATTTTATTTGCCATCACCTTTACCGAAGAAGCAAAAACCATGAGCAAGGGCTTTATGACAGGGACGATTATGTTACTTTTTTCAGTTTTTGCTTATCCTGTACTCATGTATTATTTTAATAAATTTCAGAAAACCAAAGACACACCTACCACACCTCTGCCCGAATAAATGTTGAATAAAAAAAGCCTCACCGTCAAAAAACGGTGGGCTATGTTAAAAAAAACTGACTTTGGCGCAGTTTTCAGCGCAATACTACTAAAAAGAGCATTTTTCTCTAATCTTCTTCCTCATTCATTAGTTGCAAACCCTTATTTGTACCTTTTTCTATCATAGGTACACCTTTTTTCATCCATTCGGGCATGGGCGCATCTTTGAGGTAATAATCAAAAAATTGGTACATACGAATCGTAAAGTCCTTGCGGTGTTGGCGTTGCGTCAATCCATGCCCTTCCTTATTATAGTTGAGCATCCACACAGGCTTGTCCAACCTTCGCAGTGCCATAAAATACTCAATGCCCTGATACCAAGGCACAGCACCATCTTCGTCATTGTGCATCATCAGTAGTGGCGTTTGCACCTTATCTGCAAAGAAAATCGGCGAATTTTCCAAGTAGCGCAGTGGTTTTTCCCACAGCGTGCCGCCTATCCTACTTTGACTTTTTTCGTACTGAAACATACGGCTTAGTCCAGTTTCCCAGCGAATCCCGCCGTATGCACTCACCATGTTGCTCACAGGTGCGCCCGCCTCTGCTGCTCGGAACAGATTGGTCTTGGTGATGAGATAAGCATTCTGATACCCGCCCCAGCTATGCCCTTGAATACCAATGCGTTCCTTATTGACAAACCCTTTTTCTATCAGGCTTGTAACCCCAGGCATGATGCAGTTGTAGGCACTTTCACCAGGGTAGCCAATCCGATAAACCACGTCAGGTACAAAAACCACATAGCCGTTGCTTGTAAAATAAGTATAGTTAATCACCGCACGAATAGGCAAAGGAGCCATGTAGCTATGAATATTATCAGCCTCTTTTTCATAATAATAAACGAGCATAGGATACTGCTTTTTGGGGTCAAAATTTTCAGGTTTATAGAGCAAGCCCTTCAAAGGAATCCCGTCCAAAGAGTTCCAAGAGAACATTTCCACCGTTCCCCAAGTGTAGTTTTTTTGTTGTGGGTTTGCGTCCGAAATTTTCCGTATATTTTTGAAAGTCAAGTCTGTCAGGTGCAAATCTGGAAAATCTTGGAAACTTTGTTTGGTGAACAAAAGTGTGTTTGCTTCTTTTGCCTTGCTCACAAAGGAAGAAAAACGGTAGTTGTCCATGAGCAGTTTTTGCTTGTTGTTATCTTTCAAGTTCAAGTTGTAATAACCTGATTGTTTGGTAGTTTCATCAAAAACGGAAAGCAAAAGTAGTTGGTCAGCTTTGAAAAATCTTTCTTCATTGTCCAAACGAATATTGCGGAATACCAATCTTTCTTTTCTCCCTGATTGTGTGAGATTTACAGGTGCTTTGCGGTTTTCAGGGTCAAACGCCCAAATATCATAACGGTCATAAATCAGTACGCTTTGGTCGTTTTCTGTCCAGCCCGCCAATCCATAAGCATCTGGAAAATCGGGGTGGTCGTCTTCCTCATCTGCAAACTTTTCTTTCAGATTTTGATTCAGTTTAAAAGTTTGCCCACTTTTTACAGAATATGAAAACCAAGCCGTATCGGGCAAGCTGTACCAATACACATAATTGCCTTGTGGAGAAATATTGGCAAAACCTTTTACTTTTTCTTTGATTAATTTTTTAGTACCTGTCTGTAAATCAACTAAATACAAATCATCAAAACCAGAAATATCCCAGTTGGTCAGGCGGCGATAAGGCATATCAGAAGTTGCCAAAGTGAGGTTTGCGTTGCCTTCGTTTGCCAAATTAATACTTGGAACTTCTTTGCTTGCTAACTGCACTATTTTCTTGCTATCTGTATGAAAAACAGAGAGATACGCACTTTTCTTTTCTTGCTCCAATCTTCTGCTTTGCTGCGGCTGAATGTAATCGTCCTGCCAATGCCAAATGTCCAAACTCACTATTTCTTCGGCAAGCAAAGTCGTGTCAGGCACTGCGGGCTTATTGCTCATGCCAAAAAACAATTTAGAACCGTCTTTGGCAAAATTAGGCGTGTAATGTTCGCTGATAAGCAGTCCTTTGGTGATTTTGGTGGTGTCTGCCATCGCCAAGGCAGAGTCTTGCCCATTTTTCCAATGATAAAGTTTGAAGTAGCGAACCTGCGCCTTGGTGGTGTCCAAATCGGCTACAAAGGCAACTTGATTGCCGTTTTCGTCAAAAGCCAAGTTCTTAAAATTGCCTTTTTGGGTGCGGAAAAGTGGTTTCATCTTTTCGCCTGCCAAGTCATACACATACACGCCCGCAAGCATCGTGCTGTCGTTGCCTGTGGTCGTAAAAATCAGGCTTTTCCCAAATTTATCAAATTTATATTCTTTTACAAAATCAAAAGTTGTTTCCTTTGCCGTTGCTAACTTACGCAGTACAAGGCGATAACCATTGTCTTCGCTTTCCTTTTTCTTGGGTTTGGTGGGCTTTTTCGCTTCCTCTTTTTTGGGTTCTTCCTTTTTTACAGAATCTTTTTTGGGCGTTTCTTTCTTGGCAATTTGCTCTATTTGGTAGGCCAGCCAGCCACCTGCTTTTTCAGGCATTTTGAACGATTTGAGGTTTGCAATTTTTGCTAACTGCTTGGTTTGCAAGGTATAAATCCCTAATATATCTTTGGGCAAATCTTCTTTTTTGGTTTTTTTGCGTCTTAGTTCCTTCACTTCCTTCAAAGGCGGCGCGATTTTGAAAACGACAAACTGATTGTCATACGAAATCTCCACCTGCGAGGCACGCTGCACCGAGTCAATTTGATTCGTTTTTAAGTTTTGAAAAATGACTTTGCCATCACCCTCTTGCGGATTGACGGTATAGACCGCCCAAGTGCCATCAGGCGAAAGTGCCTGCGAGCCGATGCTTTTCCACCCATCATAAACGCTGTGTGTCAGAGGCTTTTGTATGGTCGTCTGCGTTTCTTTCTTGTCCGCTTTACGTTGCGCCCAAGCAGGAAAAACGCCCAAAAGGAGTAAAAAAAGTAAAAATTTTAATTTCATAAAAATAAGGTTTGGAGTGGGAATTAGTTTTGGTAAAAATACGATATTTTTTGAGCAATTCTAATCAAATTTTTTTATCTTGCCCAACATTCAATCCTGAATAAAAAAATGACACCCACAGTAATAGAAAAACATAAGAAAATAAAGACTCGTTTCTCTAAAAAAGATATTCCTAAGTCCCTAATTTACGAGGAATATGCAGGTAAGCCCTTGTATTACAGAGGTTTCAAAGAAGTAATGATTGGGCTTAAAACATTTGAACAAATTATGGGGCAAAGTGATACACAGGCGATTATTCATGGTATTATCATGAATTTTCTGATTAAAAATATAGATGAACAAGCCTTTTTTGCTATTGGAAACGAAACAGGTTTTCATCTTAGCAAAAAAAACAACGTTTCTTCCGATATTGTGATTTATGACAAGCAAATACTACAAAATCATCAAACCCAAGACAAGTATTTTGAGATACCTCCACTTTCTATCATAGAAATTGATATTCAAGGAGATACCTCTGAGTTTGGTATCTCCGAATTGGATTATTATTCCATGAAAACTAAGGCTTTGCTTGATTTTGGGGCAAAGGAAGTGCTGTGGTTTTTTTCTAAGACCAAGCAAATTTTTGTGGCTAAACCTGAGCAAAATTGGCTAATCATGGATTGGAATAATGATTTATGTATTTTAGAAAACTATACCTTTAATATGGGCAAAGAATTGATAAAAAGTGGTTGGAAATTATAAATATATGTACTTACCCAAACCTGCAAACTATTTTTCTACACCAAGCGCACAATTTCACTTGCTATTTTCTCTATCTCTTCTTCGCGAATGGCTTGCGCTTTGGGCATGATTGCCTGCGCGTACTTTTCAGTAATTGCCCTTGCATTTTTCATTGTTTCCAAGATAAGTGGGTGTTTATCAGCCAGTAAGAATTGATTGATTTCTACAATATCTTCTTTGAACAGCAAATTGAAAGGAAAAATATAATAAGCTGGCTCGTCTGCCGTTCCCGTCAAATAGATAAGCACAGGCAGCGAATCCGCAGAAGACGCTACTTTGGCGTACTCCTTTCTTGCTTTTTGCAAACTTTCCTGTGGATTGTCAAAACCTCCAAAAAGAATAGCAATTTTTTTATACTGCTCTCTTTCAACTTGTTGTTTTTCAATACTTTTATCTAAATCAAATAGCATTTTCCAAAGTTGGCGCGTATTCTTTCCAGACTCCAATCGTGCCTGAATGGACGTGCGAATGAGGTAGGTGATTGTCTGCGTGGGGTTCAAGCCAATTTCGGCAAACTGCTTGAAAACCAGCGAGGTAGGCGACATTCCTGGGATAGTATTAGGGTCGTGCAATAACACTCGGCTATCGGGCGTAAGGAAACCATCTATGCGCGTACAAACTTTGAATTGCAGATTTTTGAAAATCTCACAGCATTTTGCCTGCACATCAAGGAGTTCCGCCAACGTTGCGTCCATCGGTAAGCGTTTGCGGCTGCCGCCCGCTTGGTATTTGGAGTTAAAATCAAAAGTAGTCGACATCAGAATAATCTCCGTAGGCGGCAGTGCCACTGGTTCACCGTCTTCATGCTGGATTACGCCACAGGAAAATTCTTTGCCGTCAATGAAGTTTTCAAATAAAAGCTGGGTTTCGCTTTCTGCTGAAATCAAAAAAACAGTATCTTCGCCAAACCGAAAATGAAAATCTAAGCGTTCTTTGACCTCTTGTGGGTGGTAGCAAAGCTGTCCATTGAGTTCATCTTCAATACTTTCACTGATTGAAAGCGTTACAGGCATTCCTATTCCCTCGTTTACGTTGGTGAGTTTTTGAAGCCACTGAATTTTGCCTCTTTCGTCTAATTTCAGCCATTCTTTCCTGCTGATGGTCTGCATAAAAAAACATTGATTCACTGCATTTTTAAAGACCTGAAAATCAAACTCTTTGACGATTGAAACGCCAATAGACGAGCCTTGATGTGGTGCTTTTATCACCAAAGGTAAGCCAATCTCGTGTACTAATTTTTGGAAAAGGGCAAGTTTATCCGCTGCCTGCCAGTGCCTGCGCGTGAGGGTATGGCTTTTTTTCCCTTGCTTCAACACCAATTCAATGAGTTGATTCTGAGCTATTTTGTCAATCCCAACGGCAGACCCCATCAATCCCGAATTCGTGTAGGGAATTGCATACCATTCCAGCAAGCCCTGAATTGCGCCGTCCTCAAGTTGGGGTCCGTGCATGGCGATAAATGCCAAGTCAAAATACTGCTTAAAGTCTTGTGGTTCAATGCGTTTGCCGATTGCTGCAATCATTTCGTTGATGTCCGCGCTTTCTGTGGCTACAACCGATTCGACATAAACGCTGAAAGTTTTGTCCTCTACCATCGCGGGTGGCGGAAAAAAATCTCGGATAGCATTTTTGTAAAGGTACTGATTATCAATGAGTATGAAGTTGCCCAAGCTATCTACAAAGATAGGAACGGGTGTAAAAAGTGCTTTGTTTATATTTTCAAAAACGGTTTTGCCACCTGCAAAAGAGATTTCGCGCTCGCGTGGCTGTCCACCAAAAAAGATTCCAATTTTCATTTTCTTAAATCGTTTGGATAGCGTTCATTTAAAATTTTCCAATATCAAATTGTCGTAACAGTTTGGTTACTTTGTATTCACAAACCTACGCAAATTCTTTTAAACCCTGCTTACCAATTCCGCCAAAATTTCTTGGTATTTCTTTTTCAATAATTTTGCTTTGAGCCAAGCATAAAAACGAATTTCTTGTAAATCCTCTTGCGCTATGGGGTCAAAAGTGAATAAATTATCTGTTTCTTTGAATAATTTTTCGGGTTTAACGGTGGGATTGTCAATCAGTTGTTTGATAAAATACAAATACGCTTTTCCATTCTGATAAAGTGGCTGGGCGAGCATATCTCCAAAGTTTTTTTCTATCGTTTTGAGTTTTTGGCGTGCCAAGTCGTAGTTTTTGAGTTCGTATTGGGCTATCAGTTCTATCAGATTTTTCTTCAAAGCCCATTCTCTCCCCATTTTTTTGGCGAGCCAAGTATCTGAATGTTGGATAGTTAAGAAACATTGGTTTGCTTTTTTATAGTTTTCTTCTTGAAAATAATAAATGCTGAGGTTTAGGTAAGCATTGAGGTTATCTTGTTGGTTGAGTGTGATTTTCTTGTCTGCCAGCAAATTTTCTAAGACCTTGATTGCTTGCGAAGTCTGCTGGTTTAGTGCATAATTAGCAGAAAGCAAAATGGTATAACGCGGGAAAAACTCAGTGGTTACAGAAGCAGAAGGTAGGAATAATTCCTGCATTTTTTCTAAGTAACTGATTGATTGTGAGAACTTTTTATTTCTATAAAGGACGTGCGCTATCATGTAGAGCAGGCGGAGCTGGTAAGGGGCGTGCTGGGGCGAAAATCCATATTTTTCGGCAACAAAGCTGTACTGCTCTATCAAGTACGGCTCAAAATGGTAAAAATCTTTGCTGACCAAAACGGCACTGCGCGCAATGGACATGAGCTTATAAAGAAGGCTTGGACGCTTGCCTACGGTTTCCGAAAGTCCGTATTCCTGCAATATATTTTTGATGATTTCTTTGAAATTTAGTTCTTTTCCTTGCTCACGCACTTCTTTTAACTGCTTCTGAATGAGGCTATTGGCAATATTTGCTTTTTCGTCTTCATCAGCCAAGATTTTGTTTTCGTTGCGTTTTTTGATGATGGTGGGCAGCGGCTCGGCATCCTCGTCTTCTGCCCTGATAATCTGTAAGTTATAAATGGTATTGAGTAAGTCGTACTGCTCATTGGTGTAGGCGATTTTTTCTGCTTTTTTGAGAAACTCCCATGCCAATTTTTCTAACTTCCTGTCCAACAAAAAGCGCGCAAGCGCGATAAAGCCCAGTGCTGTAGATTCCTGATTTTCAGTGCTTTTCAGTAAAATAAAATCAATAAGCTGGTGCATGAGCCGCTTACGAACGGCGTGGTAGGCAACTTGGTTTTGGTCTGAGGGATAGAGTTTTTGAAGGATTTGGGCGGGTTTGTAGCTTTGTTTTTGGCATAAAATCCTGAACAAGTCCAAATCTTTGCGATTTTTGAGTTTTTTCTGTCTTTGGGCAAAGGTCGCAAATTCTTTTTGCTCGTCTGCGGAGAGGGTGCTAATGATTTGTTTTAAGTCGTCCATGGGTGTAAAATGGTTATTTTATATAGCTTCTATATTGGAAAAATACTAATAAAATTCAAGATAGCTTCATTTATACATAGCTTTATTTATATTTGCATATACTCATTAAATATAAAAAAATAACGAATTATGCACGACCCTCATTTAATATTTCAAAACCCTGAACGGTATTTGGATTATATGACTTCTGAAAATCCAGAAGGGTATTATTTTGATAGGAAAGAGGTAAGAAATTCTAATTCCAAAGAGTTGGAAGCTATAAGAGAAAAGATTTATAAAACAATTTCTGCATTTACTAACTCCAAAGGAGGAATTTTAGTTTTAGGAATAGCAAATGATGGACAAATTATTGGACTTAATGATTTATCTGAGCAAGAAAGTATTAGTTTAGTAAAAACCTGTGATGATAATTTAGTCAATCACTATGCAATTTCTAAGGAATATAAGGTAGAAGAAAAAAAAATATTGCTCATTTATGCAAGAGAAGGCAGAGCAGGAATTTGCGAAACAAATAATGTCAAAGGAGAACTAAAGGCTTGGAAAAGAGAAGGTGCTAATAGTTTGCCTTTAACCAAGCAAGATAGAGAAAGGTTAATTATAGAAAGAAACACTAATTTTGAGTTATTAACTGTTTGCGAATATGATTTTTCATTGATTAACAAAACTGTCTATGAATTATTTAAAAGGCTTTATATTGAGGAAAAAGGTATTAATTTTTCTACTGATGAAAGTTTTTTAGAAAATCTGGTGGCTTGTAAGAGAGAAAACGGTGTTTTAAAATTTACAAATGCTGGTTATTTATTTTTTGCTAATAACCCAAGAGGTTATATTGCTGCTGCTGCTGTACGTTTTTTTAAACACGACGCAGATTATACACTTGAACCTGAACCCACTACCATTATTTTTCACATAGATATAGATGGTTGCTTGCCTGAAATGTTGAGAAAAATAAGAACTTTTTTAAAAACATCTCCTTATTTCAAAACTTACACTTACCGAAAATTCAATCAGCTTGGTATTATTGAAGAAACAGAATACCCTATTAATGCAGTAGAAGAAGCTATTGTCAATGCGCTTATTCATAGAGATTACAACAGCAACCAGCCAATTGAGTGCAGGGCTTTTCGTGATGCTTTCACTGTAAAAAGTAGTGGAGGGTTACTGCAAGAGAACTTTATTAAAAATGAATTTATCTTAGGCGAATTTCAACTAATTTCACACACAAGAAATCCCAAATTAGCCTATTGGGCAAATATGATGAAAGATGAAAGTGGGCAGAGGTTTGTGAAGTTATTTGCAGAAGGAACAAACAAAATGCTTGCAGAGATGCAAAAAATGAAATTACCACCACCACATTACAAAACAAATGGTTTTACGAAGGTTACATTTCAAAATAAATACAAAGAAAGAGAAGAAGAATATTATGCTCAACAGTATTCGCCTATTCCCTTAGCACACGAGTTTTGTAATCTTTACAAAATTAGTATTTTTAGTAATAATGATGAAAATACTAATTATGATTTGAAAGATGTAAGGCAACAAGTCATTACTTTGCTAAAAGATAAGCTACAAAACTCTAATTGGTTTATTGATAGTGAATATGGTTTGCGTGTGGTAGCCCATCAAAAAGGCAAATATATTGACTTGAAAAGCAACGCAACCGCGTTTTTGCAAATTTTTCCTGCCTACACTTTCCAAATTTATTGGATAGGGTCAGATTTATATTTGTCAGTAGATTATGATATTCAGATAAAAAGTATAACAAATTTGTCTATTTTATCTGGTTTAGGTGTTTTTGATTTTCGCCACCGAAAAGCCTTAGCAAAATATGGCAATACTTGGACTTTTGCCGAAATACAAGATACAACAGAATATTATGCGAGGGTTTTTTTGCCTGAATTTGAAAAAGAAGAAGAAATATTAACTAAAAATATTATTCCAAATCTCAAAAACAGCGAAATAAAAACAGTATTACGAAAAAACAGTATTTATTTTGATTTAGATAAACAAATCAAAGAATATAGTTTGGCAAATCAAACTAATGCAGCCAAAGAAAGGTATCAGAAAATTAGTGAAATGGTTAAAGTGATAGCAAGAGAGATGTTTCCACTGCGATACAATGGTTATACAACTCAAGTAACCGAAATTCCTGTGGCTCTCAATGAAGCAAATATGCAAATTTCTGATGCTATTTTGCAAAACTTTGCTATGTATCATTTGCCTGAACCCAAAGTAAAATTTCAGGATAATTTTGTAGAGGACAAAATAGCAAATGGTTTAACTAAATTTGGTGGCTTTAACACCAAAAGCAACGTAGAAATTATCCCTTTTTGTGTAGGTGGCTTTGAAAATAAAATGACAAATTTATTGAAAGCCTTGCAAACAGGTAGTGCTACTTTTAAAGGTGCAGGAAAAACTTTTGCTACACAAATTAAATACACAAGTATTATTGCAAAACCACAAGCAACAGACTTTTTGGAGGAATGTAAAAGACTATTGCAACAAAATCCAACTTGGGAAGGGAACAACAACTTAGACAGATTATTTCTTATTCATATTCCTCAAAATGATTATGATGTGTATGATATTCACTCGCCTTACTATGTTTTAAAAGAATATTTATTAGAAAAAGGTATTCCTGTGCAAATGCTCGACAGTGATACCCTAAATAAAACAGATTATAAAGATTTGAATTTAGCTTTAAATATTGTGGCAAAAACAGGTGGTATTCCTTGGGTATTGCCTAATGAATTGCCAGATGCTGATGTTTTCATAGGACTTTCTTATTCACAATATAAAACAAAAGAACAGTTATATAGAACAATGGGCTATGCTAATGTTTTTACCAAATATGGTGAGTGGAAATATTATAAAGGTAATGCAAGTGCTTTTAGTTATGACGAAAGAGATAAATATTTTTATGAATTGGTTGTAGATACGATGAAAGCCTTAGAAAATGAAATTTCAGAAAGCCCAGCAGTTCATATTCATTATTCGGCTAAATTTTCGAAAAAAAATAAGGCTGCCATTTTAAAAGCAGTACAAAGTATTCGACCAAAAGCAAAAGTTACTTTTGTGTGGCTCAATTCGGGGCATAATATACGAATGTTTGACAATCGTATGGAAGGAAACGGAAGTTTGGCACGTGGAAATTATGTTACAACCTCGCCTCGTCAATTTTATCTTTCTACAACAGGTTATAATACTTTGCGAAAATCATTAGGAACTGCAATAATGTTGGAGGTTAATGTAAATACAGAGCCGCAACAAGCAGGGCAGCTTACACAATTCAAAACTATTGCACAGCATTTATTGGCACTTACTAAACTGAATTGGGCAAGTAGTCAGTCTATTAATGCTGAACCTGTTACCATTAAATATGCTCGAAGTATAGCACAGCTTTCTAAGGTTTTTCTTTTGCGTAGAGGTGAGTTTCGATTACACAAAGTTTTGGAAAAAACCCCCTGGTTTATATAAATAATGGTGATGCTATTTCCTAATTAATCTATATCCTATCAGAAATTATTAAAATTAAAAAAAGTGATTGAAGTTTATTGACTTCAATCACTTTTTTGTATATTTTTGAATTGGTCTATCCTACTAAGGAACTTCAGGCAATTCGCCTGTGCCTTGACCGTTATCACCATTACCACCTTTGAGTTTCTTTTGCTCATCAGGCGTAAGTGTAGTGAGGTTTTTGTCTTTCAAATCTTCCAACGATTTTTTCTTTTTGTTGTCTTTCATAAAAAATAAGAATTAATTAAAGTGAAGAAATTGTATTTATGTATTTTTACGCAACTTGTTTTGAGAAGGTTACAAAACATATTCATTATCTTTGCCTCCCCTGTTATATTCTTCTAATATTGCTATAATATCATGGTATTGTTCAAAAAAAGTGGTGTTTTTCTCTTGTTTCTCCTTATTTTTTCACAAGTCTGTATTGCCCAAAGACGGACAGATGCGGGTGTTAAAGATTTGTTTAGTATCTCTTTGGAGGACTTGCTTAACGTAGGGATTATTTCTGCGTCCAAGAAAAAGCAAAGTGTGGCAGATGCGCCCGCGATGGCGTATGTATTTACGAAGGAGCAGATTTTGAGTCGTGGGTATCCTGATTTGCTGGCATTGCTGGAAGATGTACCCGAAGTGGAGGTACAGCGCAATTCTACGCCCGAAGACCGCAATTTTATCACGATTAGAGGTGTGGCGGGCAATGAAAAGTTTGTGATTTTACTGAATGGTATTCGCATCACGCCTGCTACGGGTGATGCCTACACGCTGGGGTCTAACTTTTCTCTGGTCAATGCGCTACGCGTGGAAGTGATTTTGGGTCCTGCTTCTGCACTGTATGGCGTTGATGCTTTTAGTGGAATTATCAACATTATCACCACGCAGGGGCAGGAAGGTACGCCCTTTCGCGGCACCAATGCCAATGTAGCCTACGGTCGATACCAAAGTTTAGATGCGTCCTTGCAGTTAGGCAAAAAGTTTGAAAAACTAAACGTGATGCTGACGGGAAATTTTCATCAATCTGCCGAGCCTGATTACCAGAATATTTACAAAGACGAGTTTGCATGGTATAACAACCGCTTGCAACCAGCAGGGGTGATAGTTTATTCACCGTTTAACCAGTTTGCCCAACGCCTGACGCAAATCGATTCGGCGGCAAGACCTTACGTATCGGGGAATGCGCTTTCCAGAGATTTTACGATGCCTACCAAGTCTTATTTTATCAACGGAAGTTTGAATTATGGCGATTTTACGGTCAGCTACATTAGGCATTGGGAAAGCCATAGCGCGGCACATGGGCTTAGACCTGAGTTCGCTGTGCGCGACCCTACGGCACTGATACAGATGAGCCAAGAAGTGATTTTTGCCAAACACAATTATACTTCGATTAATAAAAGATGGAATATCCAAAGCACTATTTCGAAAAGTACCTTTGAAATTGGCAATGAAAGCAACTTTGCTGGCTCGGCAACTACTTGGCAGCGTGGTTATATTTATTCATTGGCTTCGAGTGCAAAGGTGGAGGAGCAATTATCTTATGATTTTTCTAAGCGTTTTTCTGTTATTGCAGGTTTTACCGCAGAAAATCTTTCAGCTATTCCTAAAATTGCGCCTGTTTATAAACCGTTTGACACGCGCGTTCCTGCGACCTTACAAAATTTGTATTACGTTTCTGCCACAGGCAATGATGTTCCTGCGGATAATTTGATTCAAAACGTATTTTTAGAACAGCAAGTATTTAACGTGGAATACCGCAACTATGGCGGTTTTGCCCAGTTCCAGCTCAGTCCTGCCAAGTGGATGGAACTCACGATAGGCTCTCGTTATGACTACAATACTCGATTTGGGGGCAGTGCGAACCCCAGATTGGGCTTGGTGATGTCGACCAATAATAAAAAACTCAGGTTCAAAATCTTGTACGGTGAGGCATTTTTAGCACCTTCTCCCGAAAAAACCTTTGCTCAGTCGGCTTCTTTTGTCATCGCGCGCTTCCCTGACTTGCCCACTGCTGACCCACGCAGGCAAAGAATCGCCCCTTATTTCCGCACCGCCAACCCCGATTTGAAGCCTGAAAAACTGAGAACATTAGAAAGTAGTCTGAGCTATTTTTTGACTTCCACGCTGGCTTTGAGTGTAAATGGATACTATACGCGGTTAGAAAACTTGATTGGATTGGCGGAGGCAGACCGCAAAACTACGCCCACGCCTCTGCCCGTAACTCGACTGGAAACCAACGTAAATAGAGGTAGCTCAACGGTTTATGGACTTACGACCAAGCTCAACTATTTGCAAAAATTTAACTTTTTCTCCATTAACGCCCAAGTTGCCTATTCCTACATTGATGGTGATATAGACAACCAAGCCTTGCTCTACACTGCCAAGCACACCGTCAAAGCGAGTTTAGACATTTCAGGGGCGCGATTTTCCATTGCGCCACGCGTGGTGTATCGTACCGCCTCTAATTCTCGCCTGATTAACTCGAATGACAATAATAATTTCTATACGAACGAACCTTTTGCGGTGGTCAATCTTTTTGCGCGGGTCAAAGTCTTTGACAAACGCAAATCTGGGAAAATATACCTTTACAGTAGGATAAATAATTTGATGAATTTGAAATATTACAATGTCCTTTTTGGCTCAGAAGATGGCTTCCCCGCCACACCGCAAGACCCACAACGCTGGACTTTGGGTATCAACTGGGCTTTGGAATAGCTTTTTTAGTGTTTTTTGATGACCTCGACTACGTTTATTAAATCCGTTGCCGCCATAAACCCCACATTGCGATAAAGTAGTTCAAATTTTTCATTCAAAATAAGAAGCGTAGGATAGCTAATTTGCCCATTTTTAGTCGCCAAAAAAGTAGCTAATTCGTGCAAACCAGTGTTTGCGCCGTTGGCTTGGTAGTGATACGTTTTTCCTGCAAAATAAATACTTTCTTTGCTTTCGGCATCAAAGGCAAAAGCATAAAAATCTTCGTTTAGTTTACTGATAACTTCCTCGTTTCCAAAGGTTTGCTTTTCTTGCATTTTGCAGTAATTACACCAAGAAGTGTGAATATATATCAAAATACTCTTGGGCTTTGCGCGCATCGAGTCTGCTAATTGTAGGGGATTGAGCCACGTAATGGCGCGGTTTTGTGCTTTTATTTTTGAGGAAAAATAAAGAAAAAAAACAAGAAAAAACAAGTATTTTGTTTTCATTATTTTTGTTTAAAAGCAAATTTTAATCGTGGATTTTTTTAAAAACTTGTTAGAAACTTTTTTGTCTTTGAGTTTTTTTGAGGCTTACTTAATAAATTAGGCACGCTGATAACACAGATTGAGCAGATTTTTACAGATAAAAATTAAAAATCTGTATTTTATATGTAAAATCTGTATGCTAAAAATATGATAATTTCTTCAATTAAACAAGTCATAAAAAAAACAGGACATAATTTTTGAAATCATATCCTGTTTTTCAATCTTTTTTATTTTTATTTATCCAACAAATAGGCAAAAATCAGCGGTGCTACAATCGTCGCGTCAGACTCGATGATGAAAGACGGCGAGGAAGTGTGCAACTTGCCCCAAGAGATTTTTTCGTTAGGCACTGCGCCAGAATAAGAACCGTAGCTGGTCGTAGAATCAGATATTTGGCAGAAATAAGACCAAAATGTTACCTCGTCCATTTCCAAGTCTTGCTTGAGCATCGGCACTACGCAAATTGGGAAATCGCCCGCGATACCGCCACCGATTTGGAAAAAGCCAATGCCGCCATTTTTGAATGTTTCCAGATACCATTTTGCCAAGTAGGTCATGTACTCGATGCCTGACTTCATGGTCGACGGCTTCAAATCGCCTGTGTAGCAATAAGAGGCAAAAATATTGCCCAGTGTAGAGTCTTCCCAGCCAGGAACTATGATAGGAATATTTTTTTCGTAAGCGGCTAACATCCAGCTATGTTCGGGCGGAATTTGGTAGTATTGTTTCAAAATCCCACTGCCCAATAACTGATAAAAATATTCGTGAGGAAGGTATCTTTCGCCTTTGGATTCTGCCGCTTTCCACAGTTCCAAGATGTGCGACTCGATGCGGCGGATAGCTTCGCCTTCGGGAATACAAGTGTCTGTAACCCTGTTAAATCCGTTTTCCATCAAGTCCCACTCATCATTAGGGCTTAAATCCCTGTACTTGGGGATACGCTTATAAAAGTCGTGCGCGACCAGGTTGAATACATCTTCTTCTAAGTTTGCGCCTGTGCAGCAGATAGCGTGAACCTTGTCGTTGCGGATAAGCTCTGCCAAAGAGATGCCCAGCTCGGCGGTACTCATCGCGCCCGCTAAGGTCATAAACATTTTGCCACCACTCGCCAAATGCGCCTCATACCCCTTTGCCGCATCTACCAAAGCAGCCGCGTTAAAGTGCAAATAATTTTTTTCTATAAACTGCGAAATAACCCCTTTTGCCATAATTTTTTAGCCCTCTAATTGGTTTAAAAATAAGTATGTTTAGAAATATTTGTCGCAAAAATAAAAAATCTGAATAGATTAATATTGATGTAGCTAAGAATATTTGGCAGGAATGTATTAACAATAGGTTAATTTTTTGGACAAATAAAGATATTAGATAAATGCTTAAATAATTGCAGTTTGCAAGCCTGTTAGGGCTTAAATGTTGGTAGTAAAAATTGAATCAGAAAACCAATTTCCCACAAATTTGAGCATTTGGATTTCGTTTTTTTCTATATTTTCTCATAAAATGGTAGAAAAGGTTGAAAACCATGAAATCTGTTTTAATTTTGTTCTTTTATGAAAATCCATGATTATAGTCGACAAAGCAATTTTGACAGATGACATTGCGGACAAGTTTTTTGTCTGCCATATCGAAAAATGTAAAGGCGCGTGCTGTGAGGCGGGCGACCTGGGCGCGCCCTTAGAGAAGGAAGAATTGCCAATAATGGCTGAAATATTTGAAAGTATCAAGCCCTACCTAAGCCCCGAAGGAATCAAAGAAATAGAGAAACAAGGTAGCTATGTCATTGATTTTGAGGGAGATTACTCTACTCCTATGGTTAAGGGGAAGGCTTGTGCCTACGCACTCAAAGAAAAAAGCGGCACGTGGACTTGTGGCATAGAAAAAGCCTATTTAGACGGCAAAACCACTTTCAAAAAACCAATCTCCTGTCATTTGTACCCTATCCGAATCACCAAATATGATGAATTTGAAGCACTAAACTACCACCGTTGGGATATTTGTAGCCCCGCCTGTGGCTTAGGTGAAAAATTAGGCGTACCTTTGTACCGTTTTTTGAAAGATGCACTCACACGCAAATACGGTCAGGAATGGTATGAGGAGTTGGTTAAGAAAATAGAAAATATGGACAAAAATGCTTGATATTATAAAAAAATACCCTCGCTTACTTTCACAAGGAGCTAATAATAAGGTCATTGCGCTTTCAACAACAGAGGTAGGAAAGCTCTTTGTAGGTGATACGCGTTCGGAGATTGGCTCAGAGGCAGAGAAAATGAAATTTGCCAATCAAATCAATGAATTGCTTGCTAAATTTGTGCGCTTAGACTTTGAGGAAACCCTCCAAGCCGAAATGTTGATAATGGAAAGGCTTTATCCGCTGGATTTTAGGGCGTATGAACAAGAAAAGCGTGAATTGTGGATAGAAGTTTTCGAAGATGAAATCAAGGCATTGCACAAGGCAGGTTTTGTGCATCGAGATTTGAAAAGACCTTCTGAGCTTTCTGGGCAGATTTATGACAATATCTTGCTCACAGACAAGGGCTTACGATTGATAGATGTAGGAATTTCTGCTTTAAAACACCAAGTAGGGGAAAAGCTATTTGTACGCTACATTGAGCAGGAACTCATTGAATTAGCTGAATTTAAAACTTATTTTTTGAATAGATGAAATATTATAGCACTAAACAACAAACCCCGCCCGTCAGTTTGAGAGAAGCTGTCTTAAAAGGCTTGCCTGCGGACAATGGCTTATTTATGCCCGAACAAATCCCAGCATTGCCCAGCAGTTTTTTTGAAAAGATAGAAAGTCTTAGTTTTCAGGAGATTGCGTTTGAGGTGGCTCACAATCTGCTCAGTGAAGACATTGAAAAAGAAAAGCTGAAAGAACTGGTCGAGAATGCGATTAATTTTCCTGCGCCCTTGGTGAGCCTCAGCGAAAATCTACATATTTTAGAGCTTTTTCATGGTAATACACTGGCATTCAAGGACTTTGGTGCAAGATTTATGGCGCAACTCATGGGCTACTTTGTGCAGGGAAACACCTCTACCTTAGATATTTTGGTTGCCACCTCGGGCGATACAGGGAGCGCGGTCGCGCATGGCTTTTTGGGTGTACCTCATATCCACGTAACTGTCTTATACCCAAAGGGTAAGGTAAGTAATTTTCAGGAAAAGCAGTTTACCACCTTGGGCAATAATATCACTGCGCTGGAAATAGAAGGTACTTTTGATGACTGCCAAGCCTTGGTAAAGCAGGCTTTTTTGGATACTACATTGAATGAAAAACTAAACCTATCTTCAGCTAACTCTATCAATATTGCGCGATTAATTCCTCAGTCTTTTTATTATTTTGAAGCCTATAAACAGTTGAAAGACAAGCAGAAACCACTTGTTTTTGTAGTGCCAAGTGGCAATTTTGGCAACTTGACGGCGGGTTTATTTGCCAAAAAAATGGGTTTGCCTGTGCATGAATTTATTGCCGCCACCAATGCCAATGATGTTGTGCCTGAATATCTCCACACAGGAAACTACAAACCACGCCCTTCCACGCAGACCATTTCTAATGCAATGGACGTAGGCAATCCGAGTAACTTCCAGAGAATGTTGGACTTATGCAAAGGGTTGGACAGTATGCAAGCTCAAATCAAGGGCTACGCTTTTGATGATGCACAAACAGCAAAAGCAATGCGCGAAGTCAAGGAAAAGTACAACTACATCATAGACCCACATGGCGCAGTAGGATATTTGGCTTTGGAAAGTTATATAAATCAAGGAAATCATAATATCAATGGAGTTGTGCTGGAAACGGCGCACCCCGTCAAGTTTGCCGAAGTAGTTAGCCCTGAAATAGGACAGGAAGTTGCCGTTCCCGAACGTATGCGTTATTTATTGGAAAAATCCAAAATGAGTATTCCATTAGGGATTGATTTTGAGGGTTTTAAAGCATTTTTATTGCAAAGATAAAGCACTATTTTCCCAGTTTTGCACGAACCTTTGGCAACAGTTAAAAAACTTTGCCAAAGGTTTTTTTATGAAAAAAAATGTATTGATTTTCAAGTAATTAAGTCTTTTTAAGAACCGCAACTTTGTTGTATTTCCACCTCCTGCCTTCATTAAATTTCTGTTAGAAATTGATTTATATTTTGTATGATGAAAAAATGAATGTAAAATTATCAAAGAAAAATGACCAGCTTGCATCTTTTGACTCAAAAGCTACGTATGGGTATAAGTTTTTGTTAGCAATTAAACCATTCTCCATTTTTTATATCTAAAAAACTTTCAGACACTACTTTTTTGCCATTTTATTTTACACTAATTACTAATCAGTCAAATTTTATGAAATCTTTACTTTTTTCTCTCTGTATTACGTTTATTTTTTATTCTTCGCTTTGCGCCCAAGACCTTTTGCCTCAGCAGGTTAGCGCAGCAGATGCGATTGTAGAAGGGGAAATCGTTTCCCAATCTTCGTTCTGGAATCCTGACCGCACTTTTATTTATACCAAAAATACGGTCAGAGTGTATAAGGTTTTCAAAGGAAGTCTTCCTACGGAAACTGTTGATATTGTGAGTCTTGGCGGGCAGGTGGGCGACAAACTCATCAAACATTCAGGCATTATGCCACATGTAGGTGATGCAGGTGTGTTTTTTGCCCAGCAGAAATCCAATCAGTATGAGGAAGTGCATGGAAGTTTTATTATTTATGACAAATTGCAGAAAAAAGGTTTTTCTTCCACTGGTACTTTGTACGAAAGTGTTGAAAATGAAGTTTATAGAAAGATAAAACAAGCCACAAAAGCAGATTTACAAGTCAAAGACAATGCTTCTCTTTTTTATGAAACCAAGCCCAAAAGTAATGGAAGAGTCGAGGCTATCAATGTAGAATCTCTTGTTCCTGCGACAGTTACAGCAGGGACGCGCACCAAGCTGACCATCAATGGCAGTGGCTTTGGCGCAACACGCGGCACCAACGGCAATGTGCTTTTTTCTGATGCTGCAACGGGAGGAGCTACACTGCGCGCAGCTTTTTTTGCAGGGGTAAATCAGCCTGACCTTATCAGTTGGTCGGATACTAAAATTGAGGTCTATGTTCCTTCCTACGCAGGCACAGGCGGAATTGCAGTGGTCAATAACAACAACGAGGAATTTAGAACAGTAGATAAACTCACTGTTGATTTTTCATTACTGACTGTCTTCAGTCAAGGCATTAGACCCAATGCCAATTTGGTCAATAGCAATACCAAAGGTGGATATACTTTATTTATATCGTCTGAATTTTTTGAAAATAGAGCCGTTTTGGGCATACTAAGTGATGCTGTAACTACTTGGCGTTGTGAAACTTCGGTCAATATAGAAATGTCTGAGCTACAAACCAATATTGGTTTTGGCTCATTCGGCGTAAGTTCCGTCATTATTTTTAATAACCTCCAAGGCGGTTTATTGGCAGATGTTTTTTCTCAATATACGGCTTGTAATATAGGTGCAGGCAATAATTGGCGTTTGCAGGAGTTTCAAATGGTCATTAATTTGCAGGCTTTGCAAAGGGCAAATATAGATTTGGGAACGCAATTTCTCGCACTATTGGGCAAGGCAAGTCAGTTAGGGGCTGTAAATGACCCCAAAGATTTGATGTATTTCAAACTCAATGCCATGGAAAGAAAAACGATAGGTGCGGCAAACAAACGTGCTATTAATCAGATACTTATGCAGAGTGCTATCCCCAACGATTGCGGTACACAACCTATGCAACCCACCACCGCCAATGACTGCAAAAACTCTATACAAGCTCCCATAGCGCGGTTTTCTTCGGACAAAACCGCCCTTTGCGATAATGGAATTATCACATTTAGAGATGAAAGCCGCAATGCCATAGGACTTCAATGGACTTTTGCAGGTGGGAATCCAGCCACCTCTACGGACAAAAATCCCAAAGTAACTTACGCAAATGCAGGGACTTATGATGTGGTGATGACTGTTACCAATCCCGCGGGAATGAATGTAAGTGAGAAAAAAAATTATATTGTGGTGGGTAAATCAGGACAATTAAAAGTAGATTTGAAAGATACGGTCATTTGTCAAGGAAATATGGTGCGCTTGGACGCAGGCAATGCAGGAGCAACCTACCTGTGGTCAAATGGTGCTACTACGCAAAGTATAGAGGTCAAAAACGCCAATACTTATACGGTTACTGTTACCAAAGATGGTTGCGCTGTTACGGGAAGTGCAAAAGTGAGTTTTCAAAATTCACCAGTAGATGCAGGAGCAAGTTTGCAGGTTTGTGTAGGACAGACAGGGCAACTAAACGCTACCGCAGCAACAGCAATCTCTTATACGTGGACTCCTGCCACAGGGCTTTCCAATCCAAACATACCCAACCCGACCGTAAAGCCCACACGCACAACGGTTTATTACCTTGCAGTTAATACAGGCAATCGCTGTGGTATCATCAGGGATTCAGTGCTGGTAAGTGTAGTTCCGCCGCCAGTGGTTAATTTACCTGATACGACTACTTTTTGTGGTACAATGGCAGGTTTTTTAGTAGCAGATAATGGCTTGTTAGGAGGTATGCCGCCCGCAGAAGGAGTTACTTATAAATGGAATACAGGCGCAACCACACCGTTTTTAAATGTCAATACAGGCGGAAAATATTTTGTAACAGCCACAAGTAGAGAGGGTTGTATAGTAAACGATACCACCTTTGTCAAGTTTGTGCAAGCATTAAAGGCAAGCGTAACCCCCAACGGAACTATCTGCCAAGGCGGTCAGATGCAACTTAACGCAAGTGGTGGGCAGACTTATCGCTGGCAACCTGCCACTGGACTTTCTGACCCAACTATTCCCAATCCTGTCGCAAGTCCCTCTGTTACTACTACTTACACCGTTTTTGTCGTAGCAAATCAATTTGGTGGTGGCGGCGGTCAAGGCTGTCAGCCCGTTACAGCGCAGGTTACAGTAACTGTTGTGCCTAAACTAAGCCTAAATTTGGGAAAAGAAATCACTACTTGCGAAACTTCTTTGCTGTTAGATACCAAAATAGCCAGTGCTACTTATTTATGGTCTGATGGCTCTAAAAACCAAACGCTAAGAGTTACAAAATCAGGAACTTACAAAATAACTGTAACGCCCACAAGTGTTTGCAAAGATATTTTGATAGATTCCGTCAAGGTCAATTTCATTACCTTAGACTTAGGAAAAACAGTAATTTCTTGTAACAAAGAGATAACCTTAGATGCCAAAATTCCCAACGCTACTTATTTGTGGTCTGATGGTTCTAAAAATCAAACGCTAAAAGTAACAAAATCAGGGAAATACAAAGTAAGTGTAACCTTGCCAAATTGTAACAGAATCCTCGTAGATAGTGCCAATGTATTTCTGCCTGACCTCAATATTGGCAATGAAAGGGACTCGATGCGTGCTTGTAAAACCGAACTCGTGTTAGATGCAGGGAACGCCGTCCCCAATGTGGAATATTTGTGGTCAGATGGTTCTAAAAATCAAACGCTAAAAGTTACCAAAGAGGGCTGGTACAAGGTAATGGTCAATCGCAAAGACTGTAACCTAAGCCTGCGCGATAGTATTTATGTCAGTTTTTTCAAAGTAGATTTGGGCAAGGACATCGCGAGTTGCGCGCCTTTTGTTACCTTAGACGCAGGAAACTCAGGGGCAAAATACCTCTGGACTGATGCCAAAAAATCTACTTCTCGCACTTTAAGAGTTACAGAATCAGGTGTTTATGGTGTAACAGTAACAGATACTTGCGGCGCAGTAGGGCAGGATTCTCTCACAGTGGTTTTCAATCGCTTAAAAAATAACTTTACGACGGACTCACTTTTGGCTTGTCAAAATCCTGTGCTTTTGGACGCAGGAAACAAAGGTTATGCCTCTTATCTTTGGAATGATAATACGAAAAATCAAACTTTAAGCGTCAGTAAAGAAGGCATTTATTCAGTAATCATGCAAGACAGTTGCAAAAATAGCTTGACCGCCCGAATTTTTGTAACTTTCACTAAACCAACACTTAATTTTCCTGATACAGTAAGAAGCTGTACTGATTCCTTGATTTTGAATACAAGAATTGGGCAAAAAAATGCTACTTTCTTATGGTCTGATGGCTCAACCGCGCCAAGATTGCGCGTGAATCAGGTGGGCAAGTATTTTGTCAGGGTGCAGACTGCCTGCGGCGATATTTTGCGCGATACAGTACAGGCTATTTTTAACAAAGTTCCCAAAGTAGATTTTACTTCCCAGATTAGCTCTACGCAAGGCGGAAGCGTCGTTTTCACCAATAACTCCACTGGCGAAGATACAGATACGTATTTGTGGGACTTTGGTGATGGAAAAACGAGTACAGACAAGAATCCAACCTATATTTTTCAGCAAATTGGCATCTTCAAAGTGGGGCTGACCGTCAAAAGCAAGTTTTGCGGAAATATTCCCAAAGTTGAGAAAAGCGTAAATATCACTGTTGCAGGAATAGAAAATGACAATCTGTCCAATCAACTGACCGTTTATCCAAACCCTTCAGAAAGTGGCTATTTCACCTTGAAACATTCATTGGGCAATGGTATTTTTAAGCTGAGAATCACCGATTTAGTGGGCAGGACATGGGAACTACCCGAAATAAAATCAGTAGAAAGCAAGCTGGATTTATCTGCTTTGCCCAGAGGCTTGTATCTACTGGAAATGCAAAACGCACAATACAAAGTAGTTAAAAAGTTGGTATTGCAGTAAGAATCAGATTTTGTAGAGGTTATTTAAAACCCATCATTATTGGCAACCGCGCCAAAATGATGGGTTATTTTTTTCTTCCTGTGCAGTCAGTTTCTCAAAACTGACTTTTCTTTTTCCATCTATGAATTCCTGTGCAGTCAGTTTCTCAAAACTGACTTTTTTCTACTCATCTATGTATATTACAAAAAAGACATATTGCTTTTAAATACCTGAAAGACTGATGCCAGCCTTTGCTTCCTTGTGTAAGTTTTATCAATCTTATGTCGTTTTATTGGATTTTATAAGTGATATTATCCTGATTACTAAAAATAAATCTTATCTTTTTCTAAATTCTTATCCTAAACCCTAATTTTATAGTGCAATTTATACGCTGTTTTATACAAAATAACCTTTGATTAATCCTATTTTTTTGAAAAATTGCACTTTAACAAGATAAACATTGTACCCTACTCATACACTTTTAGCTGATTTTTATAGACAGCGTAATTTTTATCATTTATTTCAAATTTTATAC
>JAAFJS010000044.1 GCA_013298985.1 Cytophagales bacterium | reverse complement strand
CCAAAACTCAATGGTCTGAGGGACAAGACGATAGCCTCCCCAGTGCGCGGGGCGAGCAAGCAATTCATCTTCATATTGCTGTTCCAAGATTTGCATTTGTTTTTCCAAAAAATCACGATTTTCAATCACTTGACTTTGAGGAGAAACCACAGCACCAATTTGGCTTTTCTTGGGTCTGCTTTGGAAGTAAGTATCTGAAATATCGGTAGTTACCTTTTCTACTTTGCCTTCAATGCGTACCTGTCTTTCCAGCTCTGCCCAAAAAAAGGTGAGGCAAGCAAATGAATTAAAGGCTATTTCATTCCCTTTTCTGCTTTCGTAATTGGTAAAAAACAAAAAGCCTGCATCTACTCCTTTCAGTAGCACTATCCTGCCCGAAGGCTTGCCCTCTGCGCTAACTGTCGCTAAGTGCATGGCGGTTGGCTCTAACATTTCAGCATTCAATGCTTCCGCAAACCAATCCTCAAATTGGGCTATTGGATTGATTTTCACGCTGTTAATGTCTAAGGTTTGTAAAGTATATTCTTTGCGAATGTCCGAAATGTTCATTTTTTAATTAATTTCCTCGATAATTTCAGCATCTTTGAGCAAATAAACCAAGTGATTTACGTCGTCCGTATTGAGTTGGAGCTTGCCTTTGACCTTGATTTGCATTGCTTTGACGGTTTTTTTCTTTTTCAAATAGACTTCCATCACAGATTCCACACCTGCGCCTCCGCAAAAAAAGCAACTTTGAAACGGGAAAGCAGAAATGACAATATAATCGCCTTCGACCTCTACGGGTAGCAAATAGCCCTTGATGACGACCTCCTTGTTGGTAAAAGGTTTCACCACCTGCCCAAATTTGGGGTAGTTGATGTGTTCGTCATACTCTTTGTTGTATTTGCGTTCCCAGCTAACATCAGCCAAGATTTTCCAAGTGATGTCTTGGGCAAAAGATTGGATAGGAGAAAAAATAGCAAGCGAAAAAATAATAAAAATGAGTTTTTTCATGATGATATAACGTTTCGATTTTCAAAGTAACACCTAAAAAGCTGATTTTGCTCAAAATGATATGTTAAAAAATCTGAATTTCAACTTTTTTTTCCAAACTGTATTTTTCTTAAACATGAACTGCACCTTACTCGTCAGCTTTGTACTTACAAAATCCACATAGTTTATCCTTGCCAAACACCCTCACCGCCGAATCTAAGGAAGTTTCCGTTATCTTGGACTTGCACTTTGCCAGTCCCTCGCATTTGTCTATTTTGTAGTAATGGTACGCATAGGCAGTAGCACTCTCGCATACATACACGCGCCTTTCCTGCACGCCTTCAAACACTAAAAATGTAAAGAACAAAAGATATTTCATAAAAAAATTGCGTTATCTAAGTGAATGCAAAATAGATTTCTTATCCATATTTCTTACTGCCTTTTGCCAAGAATTTGATGCAAAACTACGAAAATTTGATACAAAATAAGCAATTTTATTCATTTTTGAGGGGAAAGTAAAAAGCCTTTTTCAACTATTTTAACAAGGCTTTATTAAAATGTTGGACAAAAAAACGCACCACATCTCCCAGCATATCTTTTTGTGTATATTGGTGCTTATCGCCAAACTTGGTGATGGGGACAAATTTGCCTGTTTGCATTTCCTTCAACTTGCCGCTTACCTGCCACCTCACCAACTTTTTATGAAAATTAAATTCTGTCTGTGTGAACGACTGCGGCGTAGTGCGCCAAGTATAGCCTTTGCCTTGGGCATAAAAAATTTGTACTTTATAAATGTCCTTATTGGTCGTTTTGTCATCTATTTTGACCTCAGAGTTATAGACTATTTCCTCATTGGCAATGTCTGCGCCTTGTGTTATCCGCTTGATTTCCAGACTGTAATGGCTTGGTTTGGTTTCTGTAAGTTGGAAAGAGTAATCCTTTCCTTTGAGGCTCATGGTATCCCGAAGCGAACTGGGGGCATCGTTGGCAGATACAAAAACGGTATTGCGTTTGAGTTGTTGGACAGGTTTTTTCTGAGGGCTTGCAATCGCGTAATTTCCAAATAACTGATTGTAATTCAACACCATAAACTGCAAAGCGTAGTCCACCGCCTGCGCCTCCGAGATTGCCTCTGATGCCAAATCGCTACTTAATACATCTGTGAGTTCTTCCGCCTCAGACTTCGCCACCATGCCTCTATTGCTGTGTTTCATGAGGTTATCTGCCAAATCAAATACAATTTCTATGTGACTGGTAGGGTCAGTCTTCCACTGCTCGCCCAGTTTTTCGGCATAAAAAAGGAATATCTTATATTGCTTGCCTTGCACAAGCTCACCCTCAATGCGTGCCTGCGACTGATAAACCAACTGAGCAGGTTTGTTATCTCCTAAAATATGGATTGTAAGATTGTACTTACCCTTTTGCTTTGGAATGAGGTTTAGCTCGTATTGATATTGATAATTGCCATAATCAACAGCACCTTTGAAGTTTGGCTGGGCAAAAATGGGTGTGCAAGCGCAGGCACAAACCCAAAAGAGAAGACAACGCAGTGTATTCATAATCTCTATTGTGGAGTAAGTGCCTTATTGTACTCATAGATAAAATAGGCGATTGCCATGCCCACCATATCGTCTGGATTGGTGAAAGAACGAGAAAAAATATCTTGTTTTACAAAGTCTGAAGTCATGGTGTGATTGCTGTCAAAGCAGTCTTTCATGTAGCCACCTGCGTCTGTGCTGACCTGATTGGTAGAGGTATTGAACGTAATTTTCAAGAAATCATCTCTGCGAATCTCGACTGTATAACCTTTTTGCGTCCAAAGATTGATTTTGACAACATACTCGTTGCTGGTACTGCGGTTATCTATTGTGAAGATATCGCCAGTGTACATCAACGTATTGGCGTTTTTGATGGTGGCATTAATTTTCAAATCTCTTTTTTTGTCGCTTGTTTTGAGTGCGACAAACACATAGCTTGTTTCAGCAGTTTTGCTTTTTATTTTGGATTTGCGAGTCAAGATACACCTTACCTCTGTTGCCTTGGTTTTGCTATTGCATTTGTAAAGTGTAGGTGCATTGGGCTTTGCGGCACAGTCGCAAGGAGTTTCCGTTTTTTCTGTTCTCAAATTAGAGCCAGACAAAAAGCCTAAACTTACTATCAAAGAGGTAATGATGAGAAAATGAGTTTTTAACATAGTTCAAAAATTTAGTAAAATTCTATTGATTGTTCTTACTCATTTACGAAAATCACGCCAAAATAGTTGCCTACCGCATATTTACTCTACTGCCACAAAAGTTTCGGTAATGGTGAAGCCTGCTATAGGTGTTTCGGAATAAACCAAGCGGGTACTGCTCAGTTCGAGAATGGTGAGTCTTCGCTGGCTGATGCTGCCTGCCACGCCGCGAATCAAGCCACGATTGTCTGAGGTAACAGACCATGCGTCCGTACCTATTTGCGCGCCTACCTGGGGGCAACCTGTGCCATTATACATATTTATTAACCAATCTCTGCGAAAAAGTTGCTCTGTGCGGCTAAAACAAGAAGCATCTGGTGAGTTGTTGCGCGTGAGTCCCACTTGTTTCCAGCGTTTTCCTGCCCTGCCCGCAATCATATTGGCGATGGAGCCTTTGATTTTTGTTTTATAAGTTTGCTCTTGTTGTTCTATTCTGGAGAAAAATATATTTTTGTTTTCTTCCCAGTTGTTCTCTTCGCCCAGTTCTACGCTTACCACATAGAAAAAAATGCTGGGGTCTAAATTCTTGAACAAAGCAAAACCTTTACTATCAGTAGTCGTTTGGGCGGCAGGATTAACGTTTTGGGCAAAATCCTCTTGGGAAGTGTAAAGTGTAACGGTCGCGCCCACCACGCCAAAGTTGGTGGCATCTCCTGCAAAAACCTGTAAAAAATAACCCAAATCTGGCTCTACGGTACGGCGGCAGCCACTGAAAGCAAGTATTAGTAAAAGAATAAAAGTTGTTTTTTTCATTTGATTCCTCAGATTGGCGTAATTTGAATTTTTTTGCAAATTTAATAGACTAAAACAAAAAAATTACGTATCGCGCACTATTTTTCTTAGCCTTGCGCCAAAAGATTTTTTGATAAAAACCTACGCAAAGCTAAGTTTCACAAATCTCAATCACATAGCCGTCAGGGTCTTGGAGAAAAAGCTGCCAAGTACCATCAGGGCGTTGCTTGGGAGGCTGATAGGCTACTTTTTTTGACTTCAAAACTTCTTCTATTTCTTGGAGATTGCTCACAGCCAAGGCAAAATGATTTCCTCGGCTGTGGGCATTTACCTGCTCAGTTCTGCCCTCAATCAGGTGCAGTTCTTGGTCAATACCCAGCCGAAACCATGCTCCCGCAAAGCTAAACGCAGGTCGCGGCAATGCTTCCAGCTCCAAGATTTCTCCGTAAAACTGGACGCTTTTTGCTACCTCTGCTACGTGTAGAGCTACATGGTTTAGTTGTAAGAATTTCATAAAAATATCAGCAAATTTTTTTCGTAAGTAGTCATACAAAATTAATTTACATTAAAAATACTAATTAAAGTATTGGTTATTAACTAATTATATTAATTCATAACTAATAATTCATAATTATTTAACTACTTATTTTCTTATCATTACGCTACTTTTATTTAGGATAGATTCCAGCTTGGGCAGGTGGATTTTGACCACTTGAGGTCCTGCGGCATACGGAGCTACGGCATAAGAATCAAAAAACAAGACCAAGCTATCATTTTTGACAGAAAAGTTTTTAAAATTAATCTCTTGGGGTGCAGTTCCTGAGCCTATGGCTTCGGGGCTTGTACCGATTTCTTCCATTCTCGCTGTCAAGTTTTCGGCACTCAGCTTAGAAACTTGTGCCAAATAATCAGTATTTTCAGTAAATAAATCTTTGATAGTCAGGTCTTTGCTGCTTGTTGCGTCATAATGTAGCATCACCGTATAGGGCAAGCCATGCGCGCCACCTGTAAATTCATTAAATCCGAACTCAATCTCCACATAATCAGGGGCTTGGTGATTAATCTCGTAGGCGATAATCAGGCTCCTGCCCACCATGCCCGCATTGTCTTTGTAAGTGGCTACATCATTTTTATCGACCAAAACCGTATCCGTTTTTTCATTGACACTGGCATCAATGCCTTGGCTTTGATTTTTAAAACGGCTTATCGTAGTGTCTATCATGGTTTTAATCATATTATTTAGCGTAGCGGTTGCTTGTTCACTGCCCACATTTTTGAACTGGGGGTAGGCTATTTCCAGCATAGCTTCCCCTTGGGTGAGTAGTTCTTTTTTGGTAGAAAGATATACAGTTTTCTTACTTTTCTGAATGGTAACTTCTTCAACAGTAGGCTGTTGGGCTGCTGTTTCTGCTTTTTTCTCGCCCGCACACGCCACCAAAAGCGCAAAGGCAAAGAGGAATAAATAATTTTTCATTTGGATATAGGTTTAATTTTTGTGATTGTAGAAATCAAATTTGCCAGTACTTTACTTGACAAAAATTTGTTTTTTCAAAGGTAAATGAAATACATAAAAAAAGATGACAATTTTAATAATTTGTCATCTTTTCAAAACTTTTTGAGCAATTTTAGCGAATTGTAGGGTGATTTTGAGTTTTTCAACTATTATTTATTATTTTGGAATAATTCTCAGTTCATCAAAAGCTACTTCCTGAGAACCGCAGGAACGCAAGCCTACGTGCTGAATAGTAAAATAAGGCTCTAACCCAAATTCTTCAATTAAGATGTCATTGACAAAATACTTGCAGTTTCTATTTCTGATTTCGACGCGTAGCGTAACAGGCGGTTTTTCCTTATCGCTTAGTATCCCCGTATTCTTGTCTGAACCTGTATAAGTCCACTTATCTACTTGATAGAGTGCGCGTTTTGCCTTGCCATTGTCTTTGTAATCAAAAACGTAATAGTTGTTGTCATCTTGGGAAAGGAACAAGCCAAAGTTGGCGGTTTCGCCTCGGATGTGATTCATTTTCAGGGTAATATCTACGTCGGTGGCTTCGTTAATTTCATATTTTTGGTCAGCCCAATAGCAGTAATCATCTACATTGGTTTCCATGATATATTTTCCATTTTCAACCTTCGAGGTTCTCCTAACCGCCTTCTCCGAAGTCCATTGGGTAGCATTTATATCCTCAAACTCGTCCTCGAAAATGATGTTATTCGTTGCCAAATCGATAACTTTTATATGTTTGAAATCTACAATCTGCTTACCACAAGAACGAAACCCAACTTCGGTAGGCTTAGTACGGCTAAATGTATCTTCCCAAGCTAACGTATTGTTTATGAAGTATTTAAAACTGCTGTTATTTTTTACTTCTACCCTTTGTACGTTTTGTTCGCGTTCGGGATTACCTATTTTTCCTGACCATTCTGTGGCTTTTTCCCATGCCCCCTTTTTGTAATGTCCGTAATAAGTTTCACCATCGGGGAAAAGACAAAAACCGAGCATATCACCGTTGGGCTGCACCAAAGCAATGCCGTATTCCGATTTGTCCTCGCCTCGCTGCCAAACCGAAGTCAGCTCCACAGCATAGTGTGCAGGCAGTATTACTTGCGTCTTTTCCCAGTAGCACGAGCCATCGTTAGTTTCGATGACATAACTGCCATTTTCTATTTTTTTATCATATTTCAACTCGTTGAAAATCTCCCAGTTACGATTGTTATTGTCAAAAGTTTCTATGAACGTATTGTTGCTCAAATAAGTTTGCTTTTCCTCTACTTCCTGTTGGACGGAGAGATTGCTAAATACGACAGCACCGCCCACTAACAGCGCAAAAACACCCAAAAAACCAATGAGTCTTTTTCGCATCTCTGTCTTTTTCTGAAACTCTTGGCGCACTTGGAACGAAATGCGCGCAATATCTTCTTTTTGGAGAGAAGTCATCTCGCCCAGCGCGTCCGTAGTTGCCTTACGCATACTATCCAGCTCTTGTTTCTCCTTGTTTTTGTGGTCAAGTTCCAGCGCACGCTTGCGGATTTCCTCTAAGATTTGTTCTTCTATGGTGAGTTTCATATTTTGTTTGGTTTAGGAGTTTGAAGTTTGCACTTTAATCAATATGAATTTGTCATTTTTTGATAGGTAAGCGTATAACTATTTATACGAAAAAAGCACAGAAAAGATGTGCTTAAAATTTGAGTGGGTCTAAATTCTTAAAATGCCCATTCATACGGATTACCTCTTTGGTGCGCTCCATTTCCCTGACCACAGGAATCGATTTTTGCAAATGTTCCATCAGGAAGCTAATACGCTCACTCTCAGTTAGTAAAGCCAGTAATTGATACTCTTGATTCAAAGAAAGCCCTATTTTGTGCGCCAGTTTGTACGAAAGAAAAGGAATATCACTGCGAAGATTTGCCTCCACGCGCAAGATTTCGTAAAGCTGAGAAACTGCTTCGACCAAAAGCAAGCGTTGAAGCGTATCAGAGTCTTCTTCTGTTTCCAAAAACTCCACATTGCCGCCTGCATACATCTTTGCTGTCATAGGGTTAAAAAAACTCTGCACTCGGAAAATTCTTTTTCCCTTCGTTTTGATGTCCATTTTCCCGTCGGGGTACTCATTGACCAGTTCTACAATCTCTACCTCCACGCCATAAGATTGGATTTTATTTTCTAAAAACACTGGAATCCCAAAAGTAGCTTTGTTTTTGAGGCAATCATTGACCAATTCCCTATAACGCGGCTCAAAGATGTGCAAATTCAAATCTTCTTGGGGGAAAACAATTAAATTTAATGGAAACAATGGCAATAACATAGTATGCGATTTTTTAATAGTTGAAAACAAAGATATAAAAAGTAGAGAGGCTTTCCAAGAAATTTTTTTTAATTAGTGAGCAAGTAGGCAAAACAAACTGACAGGTTTTGAGCAATAAAGAACTATTTTTGCATACAGAAAAAAAAATACCATTGGACAAAAACACTTACCACTATATTTCTCAGATAAATCTGCCCGCAGACCTCAAAAAAATTGCTGAAACAGCACTGCCACTCGTCTGTGAGGAACTTAGGCAATTTATCATAGATTCCGTTTCGCAGTTTGGGGGACATCTGGGCGCAAGTTTGGGAACAGTAGAACTGACCGTAGCACTTCACTATCTTTTTGATACACCTAACGACATGATTGTCTGGGACGTAGGGCATCAGGCTTATGGTCATAAAATCCTCACAGGCAGGCGCGACAGCTTCCACACCAACAGGCGTTACGGTGGGGTTTCAGGCTTCCCTCAGCGCGAGGAAAGCGTTTATGATGCCTTTGGGACAGGACACTCCTCCACGTCTATTTCTGCGGCTTTGGGCATGGCAGTAGCCAACCAAGCCACTGATAAACAGCATATTGCAGTGATTGGTGATGGCGCAATGACGGCAGGAATGGTTTTTGAAGCACTCAATAATGCAGGTGCAAGCCGTTTCAAAGACCTCAACTTACTCATTATTCTCAATGACAACGGAATGTCGATTGACCCCAATGTGGGCGCGCTACACGAACACCTCCAATCCTTGCCCAGCTTGCCTGCAAGTGAAAATATAGATAATGAAGATTTTAATAGTTTGAAGGCTAATTTTTTTACTTCCTTACAAATTCCTTATTTTGGCAAAATTGATGGACATGATTTGCCTTTGTTATTAAAAATGTTGGAGAAACTAAAAAAACAAAAAGGTGTAAAACTACTTCATATTCAGACTGTTAAAGGGAAAGGTTATCATGTTGCCGAAGACGACCAAGTTACGTGGCACGCGCCCAATACTTTTAATAAGGTTACAGGAAAAATTCGCAAGCGAGAAACTACTGAGCCGCAGCCACCCAAATACCAAGATGTTTTTGGGGAAACACTGGTTGAGTTAGCAAGTCAAAACCCTCAAATAGTGGGAGTTACGCCTGCGATGCTTTCAGGCTCGTCCATGCGCTTGCTCTCAAAGACTTTCCCAGCACGTACGTTTGATGTGGGGATTGCCGAGCAACACGCGGTTACGTTTTCCGCGGGGCTGGCTACACAAGGTTTTTTGCCATTTTGCAATATTTATTCCACCTTTATCCAGCGCGCTTACGACCAAGTAGTGCATGATATTTGTGTGCAAAAATTGCGCGTGGTTTTCTGTTTGGACAGGGCTGGGCTGGTGGGTGCAGACGGTGCGACACATCATGGAGCTTTTGATTTGGCATTTTTTCGCTGCCTGCCCAATCTGATAATTGCTGCGCCTATGAATGAAGTAGAGCTTCGCAACTTGCTTTATACCAGTCAATTAAACCTACCCATATTGCAAAATAATGCGTTTATCATTCGCTATCCGCGTGGCAATGGGGTAGTCATAGATTGGAAACAGACTTTTGAGCAAATTCCGATTGGGAAAGGCAGGCAAATAATTGATGGTGAGCAAATTGCTTTTTTGACGATAGGACATTTGGGTAATCAGGCGGCAAAAGCCTGTGAAATTTTAAATAAAAATGATATTTTCCCTTCTTTGTACGATATGCGTTTTGTGAAGCCACTGGACGAGAGCCTTTTACACGAGATTTTTAAAAAATACCAAATCATCATTACCGTAGAAGATGGCTGTTTACAAGGCGGTTTTGGTAGTGCCATTACGGAGTTTATGGCAGATAATCAATATTTTAAAATGTTAAAAAGGTTGGGCTTGCCTGACCATTTTGTAGAACATGGAGAAATGCACGAATTGTACGAAGAATATGGATTGACAGCAGAAAAAATGGCAATGTTTGTGATGGATTTAAAAAAGTCCAACACGTAATTGAAAAGTGTTGGACTTCTTGCAAGTATAAAAATTAAGGACTATGCGCCTTCTGTTTTACCTTTTAACTCTCTTGGGACAGTTACCGTTGCTACAGTTACGGCAGCATTGGTCAGGATTTCGAAGTTGCTTACTTTGGCATCAGAGATTCTCACTGACTTGCCCAGCTCCAATTCTGCCACACTCACCTCTACAAAATCAGGCAAATTTTTTGGCAGTGCTTTCACCTTCACTCTTTCTATTTTTTGGAAAAGTTTACCTCCTTTTTGTACGCCAGGAGCAGCACCCGTCAAGCGCAAAGGCACTTCTATCTTTACTGGCTTGTCATCATTTAGCTCTAAAAAGTCCGCGTGCAAGATAATTTCGTTTACTGGGTGAAACTGAATGTCTTGCAAAATACATCTGTAAATATCGCCCTCGATATTTAGCTCTACTTCATGCACTTCGGGCGTGTAAACCAATTTTTTGAACATAATCATTGGGATAATGCAGTGGATATGCTCTTTGCCACCGTAAACCACACAAGGCACATTTGCCTCTTTACGCAACTCTTTGGCGGTGGTTTTTCCGAGATTTGCTCTTTTATACCCTATAATCTCTAACTTTTTCATTTGTAAAAAAATTTAAACTATTATTTGTAAATTATTAAAACTTGATTTCTTTGAGATTACTTTGAAATAACACATTGAAAATCAATTATCTTTATATAAAAAGTGAACTAATAGACTCTTGGTCATTAATTTTGCGAATAGCTCTCGCAAACATATCCGCTACCGAAAGTACCCTTATTTTTGCAAATTCTCCTTTGGGCGGTATCGTATCTGTAACTACTACTTCCTCTAAGGCGGAGTTGGCAATATTTTCTGTTGCTTTTCCTGACAAAATCGCGTGCGTACAGATGGCACGCACACTTTTCGCGCCCTTGTCTTTGATGATTTGTGCCGCCTTACAAATTGTCCCTGCCGTATCTATCATATCATCTACCAAAATCACATCTGCACCTTCCACTTCCCCAATCAGTTGCATGGAGGCTATCTCATTGGCACGCTTTCTATGCTTGTCGCAAATCACCAGTTCTGCGTTAAAATGGCTGGCATACATTCTTGCTCTGCTCACCCCACCTACATCAGGCGCGGCAAAGGTAGGCGTTATTTTCAGTTGCTTGATATAGGGTGCAAAAATTGTAATTCCGTTCAGGTGGTCGACAGGAATATCAAAAAAACCTTGAATCTGCCCTGCGTGCAAGTCGCAGGTAATCACCCTACTTGCGCCTGCTGCTGAGATGATATTAGCTACTAACTTTGCCGCAATGCTCACCCTTGGCTTGTCTTTGCGGTCTTGGCGTGCATACCCAAAATAAGGAATCACTACGTTTACATACTGGGCGGAGGCTCGCTTTGCCGCATCAATCATCAGCATCAATTCCATGAAATTATCAGCAGGAGGGCAGGTGGCTTGAATCAAGAACACGTGCGCGCCTCGGATAGACTCCGTAAAAGCGACAGAAATCTCTCCATCACTAAACCGTTTTAACTCTACTGACCCCAAAGGTTTACCGTAAGAATGAGCAATTTTCTCACCGAGGTCTTTGGTAGCTGAACCTGCGTATAGTTGAACTGACATGGGCTTGGTTTAAAATAAAAAAATCCTGAATGTTGTTTCAGGATTAGCTTTTAGTTGTCCCGCCTGGGGTCGAACCAGGAGTCTTCTGTACCAAAAACAGACGTGTTGCCAGTTACACTACAGGACAATGCTGAATTGCGGTGCAAAGATAAGGCGTATTTTTTAAACTCCAAAACTTTTTTTAATTTTTTTTTCCTCAGTCAATCATTTCGTTTTTCTATTCACTAATTTTAGCGAAATTATTGAAAATTAAAATGTGTATTACAATGCGGAATCAATTTTACTTATTCTTTTTACTTGTTCTTTTTATCTTTTCCTGCCAGCCTACCGCCCAAAAAACAGCAAATAGAGGCACTTTGGCAAAAAACGGCTTGGTTTCTTCGTCCCACCCGCTTGCCTCGGAGGTGGGCGTAAATATTTTGAAAAAAGGCGGTAATGCGGCTGATGCAACTGTGGCTACATTTTTCGCACTTTCGGTGGTCTATCCTGTCGCAGGAAATATTGCAGGTAGTGCTTTCGTGGTTTACAGACTCAAAGATGGGCAGATTGGGAGCATTGATGGCAGGGAAAAAGCACCTGCAAAGGCACATCGCGATATGTTTTTGGATAAAGATGGCAATGTAATCAAGGATTTGAGTTTGTTAGGGCATTTGGCGGTGGGCGTGCCTGGCTCAGTAGATGCGATGGTCGAAATGCACAAAAAGTTCGGCAAATTGGCATGGAAAGACGTAATTCAGCCTGCGATTGAGTTGGCAAATAATGGTTTCAAATTGACCAAAAGAGAGGCTGAATCGCTGAATCGTGCCAAAGAGCAGTTCAAAAAAATAAACTCATACTCGCTGCACGTAGTTCGCGAAGACCGCAGCTGGCAGGAAGGCGACCTTATTTTTTATAAGGACTTGGCGAAAGCACTCGAACGCATCAGAGATAGTGGCAGGGACGGTTTTTACAAGGGCGAAACGGCAGAACTGATTGCCAAAGAAATGGAAAAAGGCAAGGGAATAATCACCAAAGAGGATTTGGCAAACTACAAAGCCGTTTGGCGCACGCCTGTAACTACTGCCTACAAAGATTGTAAAATTATATCAATGCCGCCACCTTCGAGTGGAGGAATTGCACTTTTACAACTCATGCAAGGGTCTGAAAACTACCCTTTTACGAAATGGGGGCAACTCAATTCTCAAACTATTCATACCATGACCGAACTGGAACGTCGCGTATATGCTGACCGCGCGACGCACCTGGGCGACCCCGATTTTTACAAAGTGCCTTCGGAAATGCTGCTGAACCCCGAATACAATAAAAAACGAAACGCCAGCATCAGTCCTGTCCAAAAAACGCTTTCATCTGCCATCAAAGAGGGTAATGTCAAATCAATAGAAAGTGTGGAAACTACGCACTTTTCAGTGGTGGACAAGGAAGGCAATGCTTTTTCCATTACTACCACTTTGAACAGTTATTTTGGCTCAAAAGTCATGGTGGAAGGCGGCGGCTTTTTCCTAAACAATGAAATGGACGATTTTAGCGTAAAAGCGGGCGTGGCAAATCAGTTTGGTGCGATTGGTGGCGAAGCAAATGCCATCATTGCCAACAAACGTATGCTCAGTTCGATGACTCCAACGATTGTAGAAAAAAACGGCAAACTGCTCATGGTCGTAGGCTCGCCTGGCGGAACGACGATTATCACGACAGTTTATCAGGTGATGCTCAATGTTTTAGCACACAAAATGACTATGCAAGAGGCGGTCAATGCCAAGCGATTCCATCACCAATGGCAACCTGACATTATCCTGATGGAAAAAGGGGCAATTCCTGACAGCGTAAAAACTCGCCTGCAAAACATGGGGCATATCATCAGCGAGATAGGCGGTTTGGGAAAAGTTGATGCGATTTTGCGCCTGCCCAACGGAATGTACGAAGGCGCATCTGACCTGAATCGTTCTGATGGCGCAGCATTGGGCTACTAACATATAGGCTTTATACCTCCCCTTTTCTTTTTAGGAAAGGAGGAGGCATAAAAATTACTTACAGCAGAACTCATAATTCAAAACTACTCATTATCTTTACTCCTCAATTTTTTTTAGCTAATTAACCTCCATTCCCAATGAAAATTCTCGCGCTCCGTTTCAAAAACCTCAATTCACTTCGCAAAGACAAAACCAATGATTTTTTTGAAATTAATTTCCAAGATTCTCCCCTGCGCGAGGCTGGTCTTTTTGCGATTACGGGCGCGACAGGCGCGGGGAAAAGTACCATTTTAGATGCCATCACGCTGGCTCTTTACGGAGTAGCTCCACGCTTTGGCAGGGACAAAGCAAATGAGATAATGAGCAGAGGAACAGATAATTGCTTTTCAGAAATAGACTTTGAGGTCAAAAATAAAGTTTATACTTGCAAATGGCAACTTCTTAGAAAAGTGAAAAGGAATGGCGAAGTGGATTATACAGAAAAAATGGAACTGGCAGAAGTGGGTGGAACTATTTTGGAGGCAAACAAACTCAAAGAAGTAAAAGAAAAGGTCGAGCAAGTTACAGGGCTTGATTATCAGCGTTTTTTGCGCTCAGTTATGCTCGCACAGGGCGATTTTTCAGCCTTTCTCAAAGCTGATGAAAAAAGTAGAGGCGAATTGTTGGAAAAAATCACAGGTACAGAAATTTATTCTTCACTTTCCAAACGCGCTGATGAAAAACGGTTTGAAGCAAAAAAAATGTTAGAAAACCTTGAAGGTCAGGTAGATGAAAAAAAGCTACTTACAGAAGAACAAAAAACTGAAATCCAAGAACAAAAGATAAGTTTGGAAAGTGAGAAAAATAGCCTCATGGTCTTGGCGGAAAAAACACAACTGCAAATAAGTCAGCTTAAAGAAATAGAAAGTCTTGAAAATCAATTAGTTGAATTTCATAAAACCAATACAAAAGTAATAGAAAAACAGGCTGCTGCACACATCGATTTTGAAAAATTGGCAAAGCACGAAAAAGCTATTTTGTTTAGAGGAGAATTGACCGAAGTGGAAAATCTGATAGAAGTGGACAAAAAACTGGAAAAAGAAGTCGCACATTTGAAAACCCAACTCCCTGAAAAAGAGGAAGAAAGCACACAAAAACAGCAACAAGTTACTGCTGCCAAAACAGCCCTTGCCCAAGCAGAAAACGAGCAAGATGAAGAATTACCAAAAATAGAACAGGCTGAAAAATTAGATTTGCAGCTGTCAAATTCTAATAAACGTTTAGATGAAATTCGCGCCCAACTTGGCGAAAAAAACAAAGAAATGGGTTTGCAAGCACAAACAAAAACGCAGATTGAGCAAGAAATAAAAACGCAAAAAACGCATTTAGAAGAAGTTAGAAACTATTTGGCAGAAAATGCCTCCAACAAAAACCTTGCACAAGACTTAGGCATTATCAGCGAAAAATTGGATTATTTGTTCGAACTCAAAATAGAAGTGGATAAAACTTCCAAAGAAAAAGAAAAAAATGAAGTAGCAATTACTACAACAAAAAAAGCGCAAGAAAATGAAAGTGAAAACGTAGAAAAGTACAAAAAAAATATAAACGAAATAGCCTCCAAAGAAAAGGAAATTCACCAAGAAATAGCGCAAATTTTGAAGGAAAACTCATTAGAGGACAATGAAAGTTTGTATGTGCGCCTATTAAAAAAATTAGAAAATTACAAGCAGGCTGTAGCAATTTCTTTGGAGTTTAACACACTGGAAAATGAAATAAAGATGTTGGGGGACAAGATTTTAGAAAACAGAAATAAAGAAACCCAAAGCAATCAGGTATTGAAGGAATTAGCTGATAGACAGCAACATACGCAAGAAAAATTGGTGTTGGCACAAACCGTTTTTGAGCAAGAAAAGTGGATAGAAAGCCACGAGCAGGCGCGTCAGCATCTCAAAGAGAATGAGCCTTGCCCTGTTTGCGGTGCGGTGCATCACCCTTGGGCAGATTATAAAACCAATGCGCGTGAAAAAGAACAACAATGGAAAATTTTTCAGAAAGAAGTAGAAGAAATTTCAAACAGCATCAAAAAAACTGAAATCGAACGGAAAGGCTTGGAAATTACTTTACAAAATCAAACTAAGCAATTAGCTGATAATCAAGCAAAAACTACAAAACTGGAAAGCGATTTTAGTACGAATGAGCAAATAATTACCTCAAAAATTGCGATAAACGAAACCGAAAAATTAAAAAACTTACTGGGGGAAAAGCAAAAAGAGGCAACAGATATAGAAAAGCAAAATCAAATTTGTCATCAGAAAGAAAAAGAATTAGATACACTGACAAGCCAAAAGCAGGCGTGGGAAACTAAAATGCAAAATGCTGAAAAAGAGCTTATTAAACTGGAAACTTTGCTAAAAAATTATCAGGAAGAAGCCCAAAAACAGCATGAAGAATTTGAGAAATTAAGAGAGAAAGGCAAGCAAGAGAAAGAAAGTTTGCTGAACATCTTACAGCCTCACCATGAGGCAATTCCTTTGGAGAAAGATAAGGAAAATTGGCTAAAAAAGATAAACCAACGCATAAAGCAATATCAGCAAAATGTTGATAATGAAAGGGTTATTGCTGAAAAAATCATTACATTAGTAGGAGATGAAAAGCAGATTGGCGCGACCATTTTGGGTATTAGGGATAACCTCAAAATATTAAATGCTGACCACGAAAAAGTGCAACATGAAGTTCGGAAACTCAATGACGACCGCAATCAAATTTTTGGGAATAAAGATACAAAAATAGAAAAGGAAAGAATCTTGCAAGCAGTGAAAAATGAGCAAAATAAAGTACAAATCTTGGAAAAAACCTTGATGGATTTGACGCAGGAAATAGGAATATTAAAAAGCAAATTGCTCTACAAAGGCATTGATTTAGACGCAAGTCAAAGGCAACTGGAAGTAAAGACCAGTTTCCTTTTTCAGAGGATAATGCCTGATTTTGAGAACATTGTAGAGCTAAAAAATGCAATACTTGCTACTGAAATAGCAACAAATATCAGGAAATTACAAGAGCAACTGAAAACACAAATGGTGGAAAGCCAAACAAACATTGCGCGAACAGGAAAGATGTTAGTAGAGAAAAAAAATGTGTATCAGGTATATAAAAATGTGGCTGGCGAAGGCATAGAAGAGGGTAGCGAGGGCATAGAAAATGAAATTAGTACATTGATACAAAACTTAGAAAAGTACAAAAAAGCACAAACAGAAACCCAAACAAATTTGAATGAACTTGCCTTCCGTTTGCGAGAGAATGAAAACTTGGAAAAGCAGTTTGAGGAAAAGCGAAAAGAGATTGAAAGTCAGCGCAGAGAATATAATCGCTGGAAAATATTGGTGGATATTATTGGCTCGAAAACTACGAATGAATTGCGTGCTTTTGCCCAAAGCCTTACGCTTGCCCAGTTGATGAGTTTGGCAAATAAGCATTTGGACAAGATTAATCCTCGTTATAGCTTGCGTAAAAAAGATAAAACAGAACTGGAAATGGAAATTATTGACAAAGACCAAGCTGATAACATTCGTTCTATCAGCACTTTATCGGGCGGCGAAACTTTTTTGGTGAGTTTGGCTTTGGCATTGGGGCTTTCTGATTTGGCTACGGAGGGGCGGCAGACGCAGATACGTTCACTTTTCATTGACGAGGGTTTTGGCACGCTTGACCCGCGCACGCTGGACGAAACGATTAATACGCTGGAAAATTTGCAGTTAGGCGGCAAACAAATTGGTATTATTTCGCACGTAGAAGAACTAAAATCAAGGATTACTACCCAAATTCAGGTGCATAAAAAAGGAAACGGGATTAGCGAAATCAAAATAGTAGGATAGTGGAAAATTATCAACAGAAAGTACGCGTACGTGTGTGTGGAGTTTGTGTTTTTGAAGATAAAATATTGCTTGTCAAGCAGATAGGGCTTCCACACCTGCCTTATTTATGGCTTCCTGCGGGTGGGGGCGTGGAATTTGGCGAAACTTTGCAAGTGGCACTTCAAAGAGAGTTTTTAGAGGAAACCGCGCTGGAAATTGAGGTGGGCAAGTTGCTTTTTGTCAATCAATATGTGGGGGAGTTGCTTCATGCGATTGAGTTTTTTTTTGAAGTCAAAATTGTAAAAGGACAAATCCAAGATGCTTATTATCCTGAAAACGAGCCATATCTGGCAGAAGTAAGGTGGCTGAGTTTTGAAGAACTGGGGCAGATTCCTGCCACTTTTAAGCACACTTTTTTGCACCATCTCCAAAGCGCGGCACAAATCAAGGACTTGCCAAACCTATTGGGTTAAAATATTTTTCCATGTGTTTGTTTCACCACTTGCGCTGCCATGAACGGATTATGTTTGAAGAACTGAACAAACATTTCGGTCATCAAAGGATTCCCAAAAAACTGCTGGACAGTTCGCCCCAAGGACAAGCGAAACCTAAAATGCCGCCCCCATGTTTGTAAATATTTTTGATGTAATTGATGTGTATCTATTTGTTTATCAAAGTGTTGAATAAGTAAATCAGACAAAATCTTTCCTGAGTGAATTGCCATTGCCATACCATTCCCGCACAAGGGCGCAATCATACCTGCGGAGTCGCCACACATCAGTATATCATTCTCTATCAATGCTTTAGGCGAAAAAGAAATTTCATTGATGACTTTGGGACTTTCATATAAAAATTCAGCTTGGTTGAGAATAGTTTTCAGGAATAGATTTTTTTTCAAAACGTTCTCTTCCATAGCTTCAATCGTACCATAAGTTTTCAAATTTTCCCGCGTGGTGAGGTAGCAAAGGCAGTATTTGCCATCTTCGATTCTCGAAATGCCACAGTAGCCATCTTTGAAATTGTGCAGGGCAATCATATCGTCAGGAAAATCGGTTTTGAGGTGATATTTCACACCCAAGTAAGGCGAACGTTGTTTGAAAAATCGTCTTTCTTTGTCCAGATTAGACCGTTTCCCATGCGCCTGAATGACTATTTTTGCGTATAAATCACCTGTAGTTGCGGTTTTGCAGATGAAAATATCTCCTTCTTTTTCAATGCTTTGAACAGTGGTTTTGAGGTAAAAATCTGCCCCATTTTTTACCGCTAACTCGTATAGTTTTTCATCTAATACATAGCGACTCAGCCCAAATCCGCCCAAATCTAAGTCCATTTTTAGTTCAGTGCCTTTGGGTGCAGTGAGCCAGAAACGTTTGATAGACACAGCACCAAAGCTAAAAGGGTTAAAACCAATGCTTTGCAAGAAAGGCAAGGTTTCATTGGAAATATATTCACCACAAACGCGATGGAAAGGATATTCGTTTTTTTCTATGACACCTACTTTGATGCCAGCTTTCGAAAGCTGAATAGCGTTGATTAATCCCGCCAAGCCGCCACCCACAATGAGAACATCATACATAAGCTGTTATTAAATTTATAAAAAACAATGGAGTTAATATTTGATAATCAATGTATTAAGACAAATGGAGATAATAAAGTTTAAAATTATATAAATTTTTTTCAAAAACCTTTTGTAAATCAAAAAACTGTCCGTACCTTTGCACCGCAATTCAGGGAAAAAGGATAAAAAAATGCCTCCTTAGCTCAGCTGGTAGAGCAACTGACTTGTAATCAGTAGGTCGGCGGTTCGATCCCGTCAGGGGGCTTTAAGTAAAGTGGTTGTAAGTTAAATGCTTGCAACCACTTTTTTTATTATCAAAATCTATAAAGTTTTCGGCACTCTGACAAAGTTTGTTGAACATCGCCTTACTAAAACGAAGTGTTATTTTTAACCCACCGTTTATTGACATTCAAAAAAATAGCTGTTCCGTAGCTCGCCCCAGTTCCACTGCGGCGCAAGCGAGGTGTTAAAAAATTGATAACCAATATATTACATTCTATAACCCACCGTTTTAACGGGCGAACTGCAAGTGTGGGAACTCAAAGAAAGAGTATTTAATGAAAGCTAATTAACAGCGGGAGTCAATTAAAGGCAAAATGAGGAAGTAAGTAGGGGAGGGGAGGGGCTTCTCTAAAAAACAAATTTGGCAAATCGCTTTTCATTTCATATATTTTTTTGAAATTTGGCAAAGTTTTAAACCAAATTTTATGAAAGGCATTTACGCAGAAATTCTCACCATTGGCGATGAAATTTTATACGGTCAAATCACCGATACCAACTCGCAATTTATTAGTGCCGCCCTCGACAAGGCAGGTATCCAAACTGTTCGCAAAACTTCCGTTGGTGATAGCAAAGAAGTGATTATCAGTGCTTTAAAGTCTGCCGCCGCAGTTGCAGATATTATCCTGATAACTGGTGGGCTGGGACCAACCAAAGACGACATCACCAAAAAAACCTTAGCCGAATATTTTGGGACTACCCTCAAAATGGACGACAGCGTACTTGCCCATGTAGAACAACTTTTTACCTCACGCGGGCGCATGATGAACGACCTCAACAAGGCACAAGCCCTCATTCCAGAAAATGCACAAGTAGTTCATAATGCGGTAGGTACAGCCCCAGGTATGTGGATAGAGCATGAAGGCAAAGTGTTTATTTCCATGCCTGGTGTGCCACACGAAATGCAAAAAATGATAAACGATTTGATAATCCCCAAGCTACGCGGACATTTCAAAACACCATTTATTATCCATAAGTGGGTCAAAACCATCAATATAGCAGAATCTACTTTGGCGCAGACCATCGAGGCATGGGAAGATGCACTTCCGCCGCACATCAAGCTGGCTTACCTCCCCAAATTAGGTCAAGTCAGGCTACGTCTTACAGGAAAAAGTGAAGACGAAAAACAATTATTGGGCGAGTTAGAGGCTGAGATTCAGAAACTTGTGCCACTTATCAAAGAATATATTTATGGCTATGATGATGATAATATTGAGTCCGTTATCGCCAACTTATTAGTCCAAAAAAACAAAACCATCTCCACCGCCGAAAGCTGTACGGGAGGCTACTTAGCCCACCAATTCACACAGCTCGCAGGGTCAAGCCGTTACTACATTGGCGGCGTAGTCGCGTACAGTAACCAAATCAAAATCAGTCAGTTAGGCGTAAAGCCACAAACCTTAGACGAGTTTGGCGCGGTCAGCGAGCAGACCATCATAGAGATGGCAAAAGGCGTAAGAGAGGCAATGAAAACAGACATTGGCTTGGCTACCTCAGGCGTAGCAGGACCCGATGGCGGCAGCCCAGAAAAACCTGTGGGAACAGTTTGGGTTGCCTATGCCACTGAAAGCGAAGTAGTTACAAAAAAACTATCCTTGACCAAAGATAGAATGTTAAACATCACCCTAAGTGCCAATTATTTACTTAACTTGCTCAGAGTCAGGCTTTCCGAATAAATTTGGAAGCGATGAAAGTAGATAGTCAATATACTTATAACCCATCTTTTATTAGGTTTGATAAGTCGAAGGTTTTGCGATGGGTAGCCCTACGCCTTAAAAGGCGTAGTTAGAGATAACCCCTCGCTTTAGCGAGGGGAGCTACGAAAACTGATATTTCTGAATCCTAATTATATGCTGGTAACTGCAAGTGTGGGAGTTTTTCTCTAATGCGACAAATAGCACTTATTTTGACAAAAGCTGCGCTATCTTCATCGCAATCCCCATATCACCCTTCACTTTTAATTTCCCAAACATAAAAGCCGTCATCGGATTAAGCTCCCCATTCAGCAATTTGACCGCATCAGCCAGCGCAAGCAACACCGTACAATCGGAATCCTTGTTCTCATTACTGACCCGATAAGGCATCTGCCCCGCATCAATAAAGACCGCCCCGCCCTCATCAAACACAAATTTGGCAGTACCACTCAGCCCCGAGGCCGTCGAAGCCGTTTTTTCTATCAAAGCCGTAAAATCTTGTAAATTCATGGTTTTCAAATAGTTATATAAAAAGTGCAAAATTAAGTATCTTGACAAAATTTGTAGAAAGTTCACCTCCCATGGTGGGTATAAGTAGTCAGACTTAAATAATCGACAATATTTTAAATATTATGTGTCTGACTATCAGACTTATCCGACACCTCAAAGGTGTCGGATAATTAGGTTTAACTACTTAAATCCATGTATTATTTTTAACCCATCGTTTTAACGGTGTGAACTTCCCCCCTACGACCAACAAAATTGAAGCGCAACATACATTTTCCAAATTTACGGCGGTCGCCGTCGTTCGGGCTTCGCTTCGCTACGGTGGCGGGCTAAATCGCCAAATTCCACCGCCCACCACTCCCCCTACCGCCAGCGGCTATTACCCACCCACCTCATTCCAAATCCACACAAAAATAGAAAGGTTTTTTAATTTTCCTTTGAGATACTATATACTTTTGTTATCTTTGTTTGTCAAAAAGGACGTAAATGCACTCATTTACCCATACATCAATAAATCATATTCATAAATGTCATTAATCAAATCCATCTCAGGCATCAGAGGCACACTTGGCGGCAAAATAGGCGATGCCCTTACCCCCTTAGATATAGTCAAATTCACCTCTGCCTACGGAACTTGGGTACTACAAACCTCCAAAAAAGAAAAAGTCGTGATAGGTCGCGACGCGCGTCAGTCAGGAGAAATGGTCAGCAATTTGGTCATTGGCACACTCCAAGGCTTAGGAATTGACGTAGTAGATTTGGGCTTGGCAACCACCCCCACTGTCGAAATAGCAGTCGTCTTAGAAAACGCAGGCGGCGGCATCATCATCAGTGCCAGCCACAATCCCGTCCAGTGGAACGCCTTGAAGCTACTCAATGAGGCGGGCGAGTTTATCTCTGCCGCCGCAGGGCAAGCCATCTTGGAATTAGCTGAAAAAGAAGCCATCGAATATGCCAAAGTAGGCTCTTTGGGCAAATACCACAAAGACGATTCCTACTTACAAAAACACATAGACCTCATTCTTGCCCTGCCTTTGGTAGATAAAGAGGCTATCGCCAGCAAAGATTTTAACATTGCCGTCGATGCCGTAAACTCAGTAGGGGGAATAGCCGTTCCAGCTTTGCTCAAAGCACTGGGAGTCAAGAAGATATACGAACTTTTTTGTGAACCCAACGGACAATTCCCGCACAATCCAGAGCCTCTGCCAGAGCATCTGAACGTGATTAGCTCAGAAATAGACGAAGGAGATTATGACTTGGGGATTGTGGTCGACCCTGATGTGGATAGATTGGCTTTTATCTGCGAAGACGGCACTCCTTTTGGCGAAGAATATACTTTGGTTGCTGTGGCTGACTATGTGCTTCAACATCAAGCAGGCAATACAGTTTCAAACCTTTCATCAACGCGCGCCCTCAAAGACGTAACCCTCAAACGCGGCGGTCAGTATTTTGCGGCAGCAGTAGGCGAGGTAAATGTGGTAACAGCCATGAAGGAACACAATGCGGTGATTGGCGGAGAAGGAAACGGTGGCATCATCTTGCCCGAACTGCACTATGGAAGGGACGCTTTGGTAGGTATTGCCTTGTTTCTCACGCACTTAGCCAAAACGGGCAAAACCGCAAAAATGCTCAAATCAGGCTACCCCAACTATCATATTTCCAAAAACAAGATAGAGCTTGACCATACCATTAATGTAGATTTGATTTTGGAAAAAATACAAGAACGCTACAAAAAACACCCTATCAATAGCATAGATGGCGTAAAAATAGAGTTTGACAATGAATGGGTACACTTGCGAAAGTCTAATACCGAACCAATTATCCGCATTTATTCAGAGTCAGAATCTCAATCTACGGCAGATTTTTTGGCGAAAAAAATAATTTCTGATATTAAGGAGATAATTAATGAGAAATAAATGAAGCAATTTACAAGTGTCAAAGATGTGAGCCATCTTCCTGCATTAGTGAAGGAGGCTTTGGAGTTAAAACGCCACCCCTATAATTATAAGTATTTGGGCGAAAATAAGGTTTTAGGGCTTATTTTTATGAACCCAAGCCTTCGCACGCGACTAAGCACTCAGCGCGCAGGCATGAATCTTGGCATGAACGTAATTGTGATGGATATCAACAAAGATGGCTGGAAATTGGAAACTCGTGAGGGCGTAATCATGGACGGAGATGCCGCCGAACACGTCAAAGATGCGGTAGGAGTGATGGGACAATATTGCGATATTATTGGTGTGCGTACTTTCCCTACCTTTGAGAATAGGGCAGAAGATTATGCCGAAAATGTCATTAATCAATTTATCAAATACGCAGGCGTACCCATTATTAGCTTGGAATCCAGCACTTTACACCCTTTGCAGTCTTTTGCAGACCTACTTACGATTACAGAATACAAGAAAACGATTAAACCCAAAGTGGTACTGACTTGGGCTCCTCACCCCAAATCTCTCCCGCAGGCTGTCCCCAACTCTTTTGCGGAGTGGATGAGTACCGCAGAAGACGTAGATTTGGTAATTACGCACCCCGAAGGCTATGAATTAGATGAAAAATTTACGTGGAACGCACGCATAGAATACAACCAAAACAAGGCTTTCGAGGGCGCAGAATTTATTTATGCCAAAAACTGGTCGTCCTACCACCAATACGGACAAATTCTGAGCAAAGACCGCAGCTGGACAGTTTCGGCTGACAAAATGAAACTTACCAATGATGCGTATTTCATGCACTGTCTGCCCGTTCGCCGCAATGTAGTAGTAAATGATGATGTAATAGACAGTCCTAACTCTCTGATAATCAAGCAAGCAGCAAATCGCCTTTGGTCAGCACAAACCATATTGAAAAAAATGTTGGAAGGGTAAAAAACTTGATATTTGCAAACTTCCTAATATTATGGTCAAGATAAGTTTTATGCTTGCTATTTATCTGAATAGCAAGCATAAAATATTATTAGCCAGTAAGTTATGATTTATTATATTTTGATTTCAAACTGTTTTTATAACTACCAGAAAAGTTATTAGTTTCTTTGATGAAAGGGGCTGCGTTGGGTTGTCTATAAAAAGAATTTTTGAGGTAGAGGTATTGATACCAAGTATTGAAACACAATTAAAAGTAATCGAGTTAGAGCAAAAAATGATTGAGAGTGATGATAAACTTCATTGTTTAATGAATACCTTTGAAATAAGTAGTTGAAAAAAATGAGTAGAGCTTTTCAATGAGTCCTGTTAGGGACTCATCTAAGGAACGCTTATATTGTTGATAAAATAAGATTAACAACATGACCGCAAAAAGAATAGCCCCTCCTTTGTGAACTTTTGTGCTAAAAATTCGCCACATCAACATGCTTCCATATTAGGTATTTCTACTGTAAAGGTCGTTCCCTTGCCAATTTCTGAGCTTACTTTGATAGTGCCTTGCAGTTTATTGACGACTTCTTTGACAATATAAAGCCCTAATCCTGAGCCAGATGTCTTGTCAGTAGCGCGATAAAACATCTCGAATATTCTTTCCAAATGCTCCTTGCCAATCCCGATGCCGTTGTCAGTGATGATAATGACAGCTTTTTCGGGCAAAACAGTGATGTCTATTTTTACCCAAGAAGGCTTTTGGTAAGGATTATGGTAGCGAAAAGCGTTACTAATCAGGTTATTAAGCGCAATTACCATGCGCTGTTTGTCCGTAAAAAAAGGGCTTTCTTGTTCTACTTTTAACGAAGTTTGGACTTGATATTGAGGTTCGTATTGGGTTTGAAGTTCCAGTATATTTGCAAGCTCTTGCTGAAAATCAATGTTTTGCATTTTGACCTCTGCGCGATTATTGCGCGAATAGTTGAGAATGTCAGCAATAAAACTATCCAATTTTTTGAGGCTTTTTTCTTGTAAATCAAAGTATTGATGAATTTCAGCGAGGTCTTCCGTTCTTTTGCCCAAGTAAGCCAAGCCCAAAACCGAAGTGATGGGTGCGCGCAAATCATGCGAAACGCTATACACGAAGCGGTCTAATTCAGCATTGAGTTTTTGGAGTTCATCGAACTTTCGTTCTAATGCTTGTGTATAATCTTTGATTTTTTGGCGTTGTGTAGTAAATTTATTGATATAGAAAAATGCCATAGCAATACTTCCCGACAGGCAAGTATATAGGCTTGTATTTTGGGCAATACTGAGCTGGAAAGCGTTAAGTTTCTCTGTGGGAAAAACGGAAAAATCAGTAATGAATAAAATGATAAAAAAAAGACCAATCACGCCCAGCACAAATATTAAATAGGCTTTTTCATTGCGCTGGAAATTGACGACAGTACCAAAGACGAGAATAACAAAGATATAGTGCAGGTCGCTTTCTTTGCCAAAAGTAGATGATGCCCAGAAAATACCTACTGCCGCCACCAACAGTATCGCAGATTTCGCATAGCCATACCACTGAATCCGATTCAAAAAAATAGGAGAGCCATAAAAACAAAAAATACACAACAAAACAAGGTAGTGGTTCTTATCAGGCATCGAAATATAGCACAAAGGTACGCAAGGAAAGCTGATAATAAATGCTGTAAGTGCCTCTCTATTAATGAATTTAATATCTTGGATTTGAGTTTCTGTAAGTTTTTCGTGAATCCCCTGATAGAGTAATCGCGACCATAAAAGTTTTAAAAAGTGCATGAAAATAAACAGACGGTTTTATGTGATTGAATAATTTTAATTTTTTTTAGAAAATCCAATAAGAATAACGTAATTTTATACACTTTGTTACTCATTTAGACTTAGTATAAATGTGTTTTCTTATTGCCTTATCCTTCTCAAGAGAGTAAAATGGATACCTTGATAAGAAGACCACAAATATCACTCAAATTAAACTCCAAAAAACATGATTGAGTGAAAGAAATAAAACTATCGGTGTAAGAAAATTATAATTTATACAATATAATGTAAATCAGAAAATGTAAAAAACGTAAAACTATGTCAAAAGAAAAAAACAAATCTCGTAGAAAATTCTTGCAAAAGTTGGCAGGAACTTCCGCCTTGCTTGCGGGCGCGCCCACTATTTTATCAGCCTCAAATGAATCACAATCCTTTGAAATTCCTCTCAAACAGGTGGATTCTGTTAAATATGCCGCCAATGACCAGCTCAATATTGCCTTGATTGGCTCTGGCGGTATGGGCATGGGCGATTTGGACACTGCCCTCAAATGTGAAGGTACTAAAATTGTGGCGGCGGCTGACGTATATGACGGCAGGCTGGTTCGCATGAAGGAAAAATACGGCAAAGAGGTGTTTACAACCAGAGATTATCGCGAACTGCTGAACCGCAAAGACATTGATGCGGTCATCATAGCCACGCCTGACCACCTCCACGAAAAAATGGCTACCGAAGCTATGAAAGCAGGCAAAGCGGTGTATTTGGAAAAACCAATGGTGCAAAAAATAGAAGAAGGTTACAGCCTCATCAAGGTTGCCCAAGAAACAGGCAAAGTGATTCAGATTGGTAGTCAGTTTGTTAGCTCTATTTTATTCGAAAAAGCAAAAGAACTTTATGAATCAGGTGCGATTGGTGAGCTAAACTATGTAGAGGTTTGCATGGACAGGTATTCGGCACAGGGCGCATGGCAATATACCATTCCGCCTGATGCTTCGGAAAAAACAATAGACTGGGACAAATTCATCGCACACGCCCCCAAGCGCGGCTTCGAGCCTATCCGCCTGTTCCGTTGGAGGAATTACCAAGACTACGGCACAGCCATTGCAGGCGATTTGTTTGTGCATTTGTTTTCTCAGCTTCACACCATCACCAGCTCTACTGGACCCGAAAGAATCCTCTCCACAGGTGGTTTGCGCTATTGGAAAGATGGTCGCGACGTACCTGACGTACAGTTAGCGGTTTTTGATTATGGCAAAACTGACAAGCACCCTGCCTTTAATGTGAGTTTTCGCGTAAACTTTATAGACGGCTCTGGTGGTAATTTTGTGAATAGATTAGTAGGTTCAGAAGGCGAAATGAAAATAGGTTGGGACAGCCTCACCGTCAAAAAATCTAAAATGCCCAAAGACCCAGGCTACAATATTGGTACATTTGCTCAGGCTACCCAAGACGAATACCTGAAACAACACGCCATGGAATACGGCTGGAAAACAGAACTGCGCGGCGTTACAGAAACCAATTTCAAAGTGCCGCAAGGCTACAACGACCGCCTTGACCATTTTAGGAACTGGGTGAACGCCATTCGCACCAAAGGCAAGGTAGTCGAAGATGCCGTTTTTGGTATGCGTGCCGCCGCCCCCGCACTTGCGAGCAATATCAGCTACTACACGAAGGAAATCGTAAAATGGAATCCAACTGAAATGAAAGTAATCTAAACCCAAAGACAGCATCAGAACTAAAAATTTGATGCTGTTTTATTTTTTAAAAGCATTGTAAAATTTATTTGTAGTAGTAAATTTTGCATTTAACCAAGTAAATATTGTACTTTGTATAGTATTTGGCGTTATGGTATATCATTTGAGTACGTTTGTACGTATGTAATTAAATACAAGTAAAGTTATACACACTATTATGCTCAAAAACGACTGCAAATGGAATTAATTTTAATATTTTAATGGTTTATGCGATTGAGCATATTTAAAACTTTCCTCTTTTTTCTCCTTTTTTTTCCCTGTACAGTTTGCGCCCAAATTAGCAAAATTGACAGCCTTAAAAAACTATTGCCCACTACCAAAGATACCGTTTACCTCAAACTGCTAACAGAGATTTGCTGGAAATATCGCAATATTCACTCCGATTCCGCAGAAAAATATGCTAAACAGGCAGTCATTCTTGCCGAAAAACTCAATCACCCCTATTTACTCACCCTCGCTACGCAGTACCTTGGTGTAATAGCCCAAAGTCAAGGAAACTATCTATTGGGTATGGATTATTATTACAAAACCATCGAACTGGCAGAAAAACACAATTTTCAGGAACGCCTGGCGTATGCCTACCAAAGTTTGGGCAGGGCAAATAACGAGCAAAGCAACCGCGAATTGGCAATTTCTTACCTCAAACGCAGTTTAACGATTTTTGAAAAACTACAAAACCAAGAAGGCGTTTCCTATTGCTGTATGACGCTTGGTAAAATTTATACAGATAAAAAGGAGTTTGACACTGGACAGGCAAACTACGAAAAAGCACTCGCTATTCGCCTCCAAATGGATAATATAGATGGTGCGGCGGCTGTTTATTCGTCATTAGGAGAACACTACCAGCTACGCGGCGACTATGCAAAAGCGATAGATTATTTGGGGAAAGCAAGGGAAAATTTTGCGAAGTTTAATAATACGCGCGGTACGATAGCTGTACTGAACAGATTATCAAGAATTTATATGAATCAACAGGAATTAGACAAAGCCCTTGCGTATGCACTGGAAGGATTAAAGCTGGCGCGACAGGCAAGCATCTTAGAAGATTTCAAAAAATTGTACCAAAATATCTCAGACATCTATGCTGCCAAGCAAGATTATATCAATGCTTACAAGTACCAGTCCATGCTCAATCAGTACAAAGACAGCATTTTTAATTATGAAAAAGAGAAAAAAGCGCAGGAAATAGAGGTGAAATACTTAGAGCAAAAGCGAGAACAGGAAATAGAAGGTCTTAAAAACGAAAATAAAAATCAAAAAAATCTTACCTACCTCAGTAGCGTGATAGCGGTGCTGATGGTGTTGGTAGGAATTGCCTTTATTTTTAATATTCGCCAAAAACACAAAGCAAACCAACTGCTGTTACTACAACAAAAAGAGATTCAAGTAAAAAATGATGATTTAGCACAACTCAACGAGGAAATTACGCTACAAAATGGCGAAATCAAACTGCAAAAAGAAGAGCAGGAAAAAATCAATATTTTCAAAGATAAACTTTTCTCTATCATTTCTCACGACCTGCGAAACCCGCTTGCATCACTCAAAGGCGCGCTTTTCCTTTTCAAATCAGATATGCTCACCCCAGAGGAAAAATCCGATTTGGTAGAAAAACTGGCTCGCGACCTCAATTCATCTTCTAACCTGCTCGACAACCTGCTCAACTGGACAAAAACGCAAATGCAAGGCTTGAAAATAGATGCACGCCCATTAAATTTGAGCGAATTAATAGAAGAAAATTTTAATTTATTAAAACCACAAGCAGAGAAAAAACAAATTCAGCTTTCCTGCCATATTCCATCTGACATTATCGTTTTTGCCGATTTAGAAATGGTCAAAACAGTGATTCGCAATCTCTTGCACAATGCCATCAAATACACGCCACCTCTCGGCTTAGTCCGCGTAAATGCCTTTCTTACAGGCGATTATGTAATTACTGCTATCCAAGATAGTGGCAAAGGCATAAGCAAGGACGAGCAAAAAAAACTATTTAGCAATGACCACTTTTCTAAGAGTGGCACCGAAAATGAGAAAGGAAGTGGCTTAGGTTTGTTACTTGCCAAAGATTTTGTAGAGAAAAACGGTGGCTCTATTTGGGTGGAAAGTGTGGTAAACGAAGGAAGCACATTTAGCTTTACGCTACCTCTATCCAAAAGCGAATGATTTTTTAGTTCAAATTAATTTTATCTTGACAAAAAATATAAAGAATGTTACACTTAAAACTCCCCACAGACCCTCGCTGGGCAAATGTGGCAGAAAAAAATATCAGCGATATTCTGATAGACCATGCCTACTGTGAGCAGAAAGCAGCAACGACCTGCATCTCTTTGATAGTCGAATATACAGAAAAAGAATTATTGGTAGATACACTTGCGCCCATCGTAGCAGAGGAATGGGAACACTTTGAGCGCGTACTGGCAGAAATGAAGCGTCGAGGACTCAAGCTGGGTAAGGCGCGCAAAGACGAATACGTAAACCAACTGATGACCCACCAAATCAAGGGTAACTCCGCAGATGTCAGGCTGTTAGACAAACTTTTAATTTGTGCATTGATAGAAGCACGCAGTTGCGAACGCTTCAAAATTCTCTGGCAAACGCACCCAGAGGAAGATTTACGCAATTTTTATTATGATTTCATGGTTTCTGAGGCAGGACATTATACCATTTTTACCAATCTGGCGAGGACATATTTTTCACAAGCACAATTTGAAAAACGTTGGCAGGAATTTTTGGCGATAGAAGCGCAGATTATCAATAATTTAGAAATACGCGCAGATAGATTGCATTAGGATATTTTTTTAAACCTGTCAGGTAGGTTGTTCAGAATTTCATAAAAAAACCCTCATATTTGTGGCTCGAACCAAACAAAAACAGAGGGTTTTATGCAGTCCGAAGACCAGCACTTTGCAAAGATAGAAAAATTACAGTTTCAAAAGCA
>JAAFJS010000043.1 GCA_013298985.1 Cytophagales bacterium | reverse complement strand
CTTCGTTTGGCGACCGCATCATAAAGGCGCGCTGGGCAGACGACAAATCCCAAGTATTTGATGTTACCCTAAAAATTATTGGTACTGACCGAGTGGGTTTGGTCAGTGATGTTACGCGGGTGATTTCTAATCAGCTCAAAGTCAATATTACTTCCCTTGCCTTTGAGGTGCATACGGGCGTGTTTGAGGGGACGATTTCCCTTTCTATCATCGATACCAAGCAGGCAGACGAAATGACCGAACAACTCAGCAGAATAGAGGGTGTAGTCAATGTTACGAGGTATAATTATTAGTTTAATTGTTTGATAATTAATGTTTTATGGAATTATTATTTGTCTTTGTAGTTTTTTTGCCTTCATTGGCGTTAGCGCAGCGCACCTGCAACGGAGGGAAAAACACATGGCATACATAAACTTGATTATATTTTTGATTTTTTTATTGTAAAAAATATTATGGTTAAATTAATTAATTTTTTTCTTTCTACCGTTCTTATTATCATTATTATTATTATTTGTTTTTTTTCAGATGGAGACGAACACTTAGGTAGTGGATATTATTTTTATCGAGACAGAAAGCGTGAATGCATTATTTTATCTGATTCATTAAATTATCGTGGCAGTGGGTCTCAGGTTATTCCTCCTTTAGTAATCAATTTTGCATATGATAATAACAACATCATAGCGCAATCTGCTTGGGATATGTTGGGAACAAATAGCAAATTTTGGATTATTGACAAAAAAAATGCGCCTAATTATAGAAATGACTACACAATGACAGAATGGGACAGTGCCATGTGGCAGAATGTATCTCAATACTCAGATTCAGCAAGTTTTTATGAAGCACTTAAAACAAAGAATATTAACTTAAAATTTGATGATTAACAAGCAGTTAGCTTTGTGTCTGTGTCCTCACTGACAATTTTTTGCTGTAAAAAAGCATTCTCACCTTTGTTTGTGTTAGCGCACCTGCAATGGAGGGGAATGATTAACAAATAAAGATGCGCTTTTTAGATAAATTTTTTACCATTCAAAAACTAATATGGCAGACATCATAGGAGCAATAGGCGTATTTTTGATTTTATTAGCCTATTTTTTGACTATTTTTAAGAAACTTGAAAATACGAGCAGCTTGTATTTTTCTCTGAACGTAGTAGGAGCTGCGCTTGCTTGTATTTCCTCTATTCTTATCCAATCCATTCCTTTCACCGTTTTGGAGGGAACTTGGGCGATTGTTTCACTATTTGCACTATTTCAGAAAAAATGAAAGGAGAAAGTAATCTTAGCGTCTTGCTCAAAACGTTGCGCCCTTTTCTGAACGAAGGCGAATTTGTTTTTTGCTGCGTAGAAAAGCAAGCGATTGACTTGGAAAATACCATTTTTCATTTCAAAGAAAAAGAAGGTATTAGCATCATTTGTACCAAGGAATACGCTATAAGGCAAGGTTATGTTTTTGATACGACATTTTCTTGGCTAACCTTGTCAGTACACTCGTCTTTGGAGGCGGTGGGCTTGACGGCTGCATTTGCTCAGGCACTTGCACAGAAAAACATCAGTTGCAATGTGGTAGCTGGTTTTTACCACGACCATATTTTTGTTCTGACCTCACAAGCCGTTGAAGCCTTAGCTGTTTTGGAAGCACTCGCGATGTCTTAATTTACTGGCAATGTTTAAATGATAACTGATTTAGATAAATGTAGGGCTTTTATTTAATAGCTTATTTTGTTGATAATCAATATTTTATTTATGTTGTTGTTTGTGTCCCTACAAACAACTCTTTGCTATAAAAACTTCTCTTTACAGCTTCACAAATATTTTTGCATTTTGCCCAAAAATAAAGAGAGTGTGAAAGAATGAGTTTTTCCAATCTTTTTAAATTGGTGGTTATCAATATTCAGTATTATTTTTTGGTCAAAGAAACTAACAAGAGTGAAAAAAAACAGATTTCCCAACATGAAACATCATATCTTTGTTTCCGTTAAAGAATGTAAAAAATAGCACCAAATCCATGAAAAAATTACTTTTAATCTCTCTCATATTACTATCCTCTCTACTGACTTCCTTTGCCCAAGAAAATAATACCTTCCAAGTGCTGGCAGCAAAGGGTAATATTCTGCTCAATGGCAAAAGCATCAACCTCAAAACAACACTAAATACTTCGCAAATTATTCAGCTAAGTGATGAAAATAGCTATCTCACACTCATTTCCAAAGACAAAAAAGAGATTATAGAAATCAGCAAGAAAGGAAGTTTTAAAATTAATGAATTGCCAAAAATCACATTGGCAAGTAATTATGAAAAATTGGTAGTTGATGCACTTTTAGAACCTGAGACTAATGATTCTGTTACAAAAAATCGCTTTCAGTATGTAAACAAGATGGTTCAAAAAGTAGGAGAGAAAATATACCCAATACGTACTTTCTTGCGTAGTGGAAAAAACAAAATATTTGGAGATAAAGCCTCTATTATATGGCATTTAGACAAAAATATTCCTTATAAAGAATCCGTTTATAGTTACCAAGTACGCATCTCTAATCTTGATGAAAATATTTTTTTTGAAGAAATGACTTTAAAAAAACAAATAACATTCAGTTTATCAAGCATCAAAAATTTATCTGCGGAGCAAATTTTTGTTGTAAAGATATTTCCTTTGGACAAATATGGAAAAGAACTTGGATTTTTATCAAAGACATCAGTTGATGGAGATGCTATCGAAAAGTTAAGCGAACAGGAGCGCAAAGCTATTTCCCAAGAACTCTCTGAAATCACCAAACTCAAAGATACTGCTCTTGCTAAGTTAGTGGAGGCACACTTTTTTGAGGACAAGGAACTTTACATAGATGCCCTTAATGCTTATCAGGACGCGCTCCAACTCTCTTTTGAGGCAAAGGAAGTGCAGAAAATCTATCAGTTCTTTTTGGAGAGGAATGGATTTGCAATATCTGAGTAAACAAGGAGTTGTGCAGAAATAACTGTCCCTACACACTTTTGCCCTTTGTAGGTGTATTTCCACCAGCAATCAAAAGCTACGAAGCACCACCTTTACGACTTAGCAAATATTTTTGCACTTTGCTCAAATTTACTTTAAAAACTCGCCTCTGATTCAAGAGATTCAAGATTATGTTTGCACCAGTAACCCTCAACAAGCCTTACAACTGTTGGTGAAGTTTAGATTGGTAGATATGTAATGTCTTGTGGTCAATTTCTATGGCTTTGTCAAACTCAAACCCAAGTTTTTGGAGTAAGTTTATTGAGCTAACATTTTCGGGTAGGGTGGTTGCAAGGATACGAGAAAAGTCATTGTGATGTATTAGAAAGTTTAAAACGCTTTGCGCGGCTTCGATGGCATATCCTTTACCAGCAAAATCTGGAAGGAAGGCAAACCCAATGTCATGGTGTGCCAAATAGTCCCGCTTAATAAAAGTGATAATACCAATGGTTTGATTCGTATCTTTCAGCTTCACCATCCAATAGATAACTGCTGGGTTTGCCTTTATTTTTTGAATATAAGCAATGGCATCAAGTGCCGAATCGACATTTCTATTGCCAATAAACCTGAGCCAACCTTCTGTGTTTACCAATGCGAAGATAAAAGAACTATCACCTTCTGTAAGCAATTCGAGAGAAAGTCGTTCTGTGGTTAATTTTTGCGGATAGGATATATTTTCCATCATTTTTTAGTCGGAGATTGCATAAGCGACGATTGCCTCTGCATGAATTTTGGTAGTGTCAAATATCGGTATTTCAAAATCAGCTTGGCTTATCAGCATTGGTATTTCGGTACAGCCCAAAATAATGCACTCAGCACCACTTTCAACCAATTCTTTTACAATAGCAATGTAATTAGTCTTGGTTTCAGGATTGATATACCCAATACCCAATTCTTCTTTTAAAGTGTATTGGATATAATCTCTGGTTTCTTGTTTTGGGGGAATGATTACTTCCAGCCCAAATTGTGCTAATTTTTTTCTATAAAAATCCATTTCCATTGTGAACTTTGTGCCTAAAAGTCCTACTTTTTGATGACCTTTTTTGCGCATAGCCTTTGCTGTTTCCTCGCCAATATGTATGATTGGCAGTTGTACTTCGTCCTGCAACTGGTCTGCAAATAAATGGGCAGTATTGGCACAGAGCGCGATGCTGTCCACACCGCTTCTTTTCAAACTTTGGCAGGCATTTAGCAATAAATCGTACGCGTGAGTCCAGCTAACTGCTTGTATATCACCAAAGTTTAAGGAGTAAATGATACATTCGGCAAAGTTTAGCCCACCAAGTTTTGCATTAACACCTTCATTGATAAATTGGTAATAATCCATCGTGGACACCCAACTGATGCCGCCTACTAATCCTATTTTTTTCATATTTATTGATTATTGAAAATTAAAATCAATTATTTTAATTTTGTTTGATACAATTATTAGCTGTAAGTTAAGGAAAAAATAAACCATTAAAACCTCTTTATTTCTTTATATTTGCAAAAGCCAATCTCTTTTCTTTATTTCGTATTCAAATTTTTAATTTATCATTCTTTATGGCAGCTAACCAATCCTACAAAAAAGCATATAAAACTGAAGAAATAGACAATGCCGTAAGATTTGATGTACCTATCAGTCCCGACCATGAGTTTTACACAGATTTTGCAGATGTGAGAGGTGATTTTGAAGACAGAACAATCTACAAAGTATTGAATGTGAATCCCAAGACCTTGGAATTTAATAGTGAAATCAATCAAGGGAATAAGACTTTGCTTTTTTTGGCGGGCATGAGAGGCTCTGGCAAAACCTCCGAGTTAGCAAAAATTGCAAAAAAATTGCATAAACCAGAATGTTTCTTTTGTGTCGTTTGCAATTTAGATGAAGGGCTTGATGTGAATGACATGGAATACATGGACATTTTGATTTTTCAGATAGAGCGACTTTTTCAGGAAATAGAGAAATCAGGGGTAAAATTAGAAACACCAATTATAGAATCCTTGCAACAATGGTTTAGCCAAAGAATTGAGGAAGTAAATAAAGTGATTAAGAGAGAAGGCGGCTTTGAAGTAGAAGTAAAAGCAGGTACGCCCACTATTCTTAGTTTCTTGGGAATTACAGCTAAAATAAAAGCAAACCTATTGGGTAGTAAAGAAAACGCCCAGAAAATACGCACTGTTCTCAAAAATAATTTCTCTGATTTTGCAAAGAAAATCAACGAGTTTATTGAGTATGTTAATATGATGCTCAGGCGAAATCATACTGCCAAAGAAATCCTTTTTATCATTGATGGTTTGGAGAAAACGGCAAGTTTGGATATTCGCAAAAAAATAGTGATAGAGGAAATTAACCGTATCAGGCAAATTAGGGCAAATACCATTTTTACCTTGCCCATAGAACTCATGCCTGAAACACTAAAATTAACTGCATTTAGCACAGTAGTTTCATTCCCTTGCATCAAAATCAAGGAAAAAAATGGAGCAATCGTAGAGCAGGCAGTCGAGCGATTTATAGAGTTTACCTATAAGCGCATAGATGAAAAGCTATTTGATAGTGTAGATACAGTGAAAAAAGCAATTATGTATGGAGGAGGGTCTTTAAGAGAATATTTGCGTGTGTTGCAATATGCTAATCTCTATGCTGATGAAACAGGAATCATTGATAGTAATGCACTTAGCAAAGGCATAAAAAAATTAGCGGCGCAAACTGCCCAATACATCACACAAGTAGATTTGGACAACCTTAAAGTGCTGAAACAAGCTAACGAGCAAGAAAAGCAGATTCCTTATGGTATTCAGTGGCAAGATTTATTAGAAAAACTGATTGTTCTTGAATACAATGATGGTACTTATAAGCGTGTGAACCCTATTGTAGAAGAATCTGAACTTTACAAATACCATGTCGGATAACTATACAGAAGAAGTTTTACCTCTATTTAAACTACTTAAAACAGAGGCATTTAGGTTTATTATAGTGCGTTATAACCACTACGCACCCATCAATCGCCTCAAAGAAGATTTGGTAAGACTTTTCCCTACGCGCAAGCTCATTAGCATAGATGCAAAAAAGACCAATTACGAAACGCTCACCCAAGCCTATTATCAATTAGGGCAAGGCTTTTTGCTTTTGGAAAATTTTGAAGAAGTGCTAAAAAAAACCGAACTCTACGCAGGGCTAAACCAAAGGCGCGATAAATTGGCACAATATCCTATTGCTTTCATTACGCTTATTCCTTTTTCTACTTCTGAGTCTTATATACGCCAAATCATGGAAAAAATGCCTGATTTGTGGTCTTTCAGGTCTTTTGTCTTGGATTTGGAAACAGATTTAAGTGATAACAGGAATTTTGATACTCGTAGTTTACAAAGTCGTATGAATGAAGTAAGTATGCTTGACGTTAGTACCAAAGAAGAAAAGGAAAAAGAACTTACTCAGTTGCTTACTTTAGTAGAAAATACACCTGAAACAGAAATAACTTTCATTCTAAATATTTATGAACAAGTCGCAGAGGTGCAAAAAAGTCTGAAATTTTATTTAGAAGCACTAAATACATATAATAAAATATTGGGAATTGGGCTTAAAATTTATAATGAAGAAGATGTAAATATAGCAAAGGTTTATTATGAATTAGGTTATACACACTATTTACTCACAAATTACGAAAGCGCTTTAACTAATTTGCATAAAGCATTAATTATATACCAAAAGCAAAACTCTGAAAATAGACTTTACTTTTCACCTTACGTATTTGATATTTTCAATGCTTTTGGATTGATTTATAAAGAGGCATTATCCTTTGAACAAGCAGAAAATTATTTTAATGAAGCTTTAAAGTTGTATAAAAAAGCAAAAAGAGATATTACATTAATTTCTGATTTTAAGCTAATAAACTTTCTAAACGATTTTGCAAAATTATATGAAGTCAAATTAGATTTTGAGAAAGCAGAAAAATTGTATTTGCAGGCAGTAGGTATTAGCGAATCCATGTTAAAAACAAATTTCGTGATTAACCTTTTAGCAAAAATTTATTTTAACGTATCAGACTTTTATTACGAATGGCAAAGGTTTGAAAAATCTTCTGAATTTTTAGATAAAATTACCCCATTACAATTAGAGGGTTTCAATGCTAAAATACATTACAAAAAAGCCAAAATTTACCTAAAATGGCATAAATTCTCAGATGCAATAGATAATTGTAAAATAGCAATTGAATGGGATAAGAAAGTGGGCGATAAATTTTATATGGGCTTAAATTATTATCAAATGGGGAGAGTATATTTTGCTCAACATCAATGGAGTTTATCATTATTTAATTACCTACAAGCACTGGCTTGGTTTACAAAGACTAATAATGATAAATATTTGGGAAGGCTACATCATCAAATTGGTAAGACTTTATATGAACAAAGATTATGGGAGGAAGCACTCTCAAGTCTTGAATTAGCAATTGAATGTGATTCAAAAAAAGAGAATAGCAAGGTTTATATTGCCTCTAATTATCATCAAATTGGTAAAATATATCATAAAAAAGAGCAGTGGAAAGAGGCTTTAGATAATTTTCAGAAGACAATTGAGTTTCATAAAAAATATAAAAATTTTTACTATATTGGTAAAACATATAATAGGATAGGCATAGTATATGCAAATATAGAGGAATGGAATAATGCCTTTGAAAACTTCAATGAAGCAGAAAAGTATAATATAAGATATAACAATTTCCAAGATTTGGCACGTACATATCATGAAAGAGGGAAAGCATTTGCCAAAAGCAAAGACTTTGATGCAGCAACGAGTGATTTTGAAAAATCATTACAACAGAAAAAGAAAAAGCATGATGAATACTATATAGGTAATACTATCCTTGAGATTGGCATGGTTTATACTGAAAATAAAAAATGGGGGGAAGCAATTACAAAACTTAAAGAGGCTATAGTTTTTTTAAAGGCAGAGAGTAATTTATATGATTTAGGAACAGCCTATTTCTATCTGGGTAACACATACTTTAAAATCTTTCAAGATAATAATAAAAAAAAGTATTGGAAAGAAGCTCTCAAAAACTATCTGAAAGCCATCAATTATAATACTCTTTATGATAACAAGCGTCAAATAGGGAAATGCTATCATCAAATGGGGGTTTTGTATGATGAAAAGTTAGAACAAGCTGATGAAAAGTTAGAACAAGCTGATGAAAAGTTAGAACAAGCTGATGAAAAGTTAGAACAAGCTGATGAAAAGTTAGAACAAGCTGATGAAAAGTTAGAACAAGCTAAAGATAAAAAATTAGAAAAAGTTAATTTTAAAAGGGCTTTAATGTATTACAAAATGTCAATCGAGTGGAAAGAAAAATTAAATCTTAAAGAAGAATTGGAAGATACATATTTCAATTTAGGGTTGTTATATAAAACCGTAAAGAAATATAATAAGGCTTTACAATACTTAAATATTGCATTAAAATTAGAAAAGACACCCATCAGAGAAAAAAAATCAGGAGATATTTATGATAAGATAGGACAAGTATATCAAGACCAAAAAAATTATGATACGGCTCTTGAATACTATTATATTGCTATTAAATATTTTGAATTAACTAATAAATCTTCTGAGTTAGCTGATACTTATTTCAATATTGGAGACGCGCAACAAGAAAAAAAAGAATTTGATGAAGCTAAAAAGAATTTAAAAAAATCTATGGTTCTTTATCAGCAAATAGGTAAAGAATATGAAATATCAAATATATACAACTCATTCATATCGATAAGTTTAGAACAAGGCAAATTAGATGAAGCGGAGGAATATCAACAAAAGAGTGAAGAAATAATCAACAAATATTCTAATCGCAGAGAAACCAAGAATTATTTTAAAGATTTGAAAAAGTTAAAAGTAGATATAGAAAATAAAAGAAAACAACTCGAATAAAGCCTTAACAAAGATTTTTCTTCTACTTCTTGGCTCAATTTTGATTTTATGTTTGGCAAGAAAAAACAGCAAATCCGCGCCCTTTGCGCCCAAGCCCAAGAAATTAGCAACAAATATCCTCTCACAGAAGAATCCAAAACTTGGTTAGAAAAGATAGAACAAGCGTTTGGAAAGGTCTGAAGAAATAAAATGAGCCAAGGTGTGGAGTAGGATAAGTTGGAAAAATATTTATAGGAATATGCCCTATTTACCTATTCCTATAAACATAAAACCAATACTTACTTAGCTCATTACCCCTGATAATTCTCCAATGCCTTCAATTCCCGTTCGTAGCCGCCCGAAAGAATAGGGAATCTACACCAAGTTTTGGGGTCGAGATTCTTGTCGTCAAGGTGAAAAGACGGCGCATAACGTTCTCGTTTCCACTGGTTTCTGCACCAAAGCCTGAAAAATTTAATTACCCAAATCTTCAACTGCTCCTGAGAATATTGCGGATATTTGAATCGCAAAAGAATATAACAATCGATAGGCACTTTTTTGTCGCGAATCGCCGCTTCCTCTATCGAGTCCAGCAAATCATAAGGCATGAGGTCGTCCTCGTCAGTTTGCTTATTTTCCGCAGGGCGCAGTTCCGCCGTTGGTTGTTGCTCATTCACGTAGCGTAGGGCAGGAATCGTAAAAAACTCCTCAGTTCCCTTCAAATCATAGCCTTTGGTTTCCAGCCAGCGCAACCACTGGCGCAAAAATGCCTTGTCAATCCCCGCAATTGGGCTTAGACCGCCCGAAGTGTCGCCGTCCATCGTGGCATAGCCCACCGCCGCCTCCGAACGATTGCTCGTGGAAAGTAAAAGCGCATTTTTGATATTGGCAAGCATCCAGATGCTTGGGGCGCGCACGCGAGCCTGAATATTTTGCAAAGGTACATCATCAGTTTGCCAGCTTAGTTCACGATTTATAGCTCTGGAAATTAAGTAAATATACTCTTTATAAACATTATTGACATTTAATTCATAAAATTCCGCATTCACCGCTTTGGCTACTTCGCGAGCGGCAGTTTGTGTGATTAGCCCACTATTTTCGGTGGGTTGGTAAGCAGTGGTTATCAGCTTATTAGCAATTTCTTCTGCTGTTTTGCAGTCTTGAATTTCCTTGATATAATCCAATTTCTTTTTAAAACCCGCTAAACCAATGCTTTCTATCGCCAATTTTATCATCAAATAACAGCAACAAACAATCGCTGACGAATCTGCACCCCCACTCAGCGAAACCACAAAGCCCTTAGAATAACTTTTTCGTAAGTAATCAAACAGCCCCAATGCCTCCACGCGCATAAATTCTTCTTCTTGTAAAAACTGACTTTTTTCCCACGGATTATCCAAAATTTCTATCCTTTCAGGGGCGATTTGAGGGTATGCAAAATCCACCTCTACATAGCTATCGTGCATATCTGGCACATTGAAAACGGTACTGGACTGCGCCTGCGCCATGCGTGCCTCCGCAATGTCGATGACCGCACTCGTAACCATGTAGTCGTGAAAAGTTAATCTTTCACCCACCGCCACCAGCGTTCCCGAAGAAGCAATCAGCGTTCCACCGTCATAAATGGCTCTCCCTGATTCATTTCCAATCAAGTTTGAGTAAACATAAGCCGTACCAAATGCGCGTGAGCCTTCCTGCACAAACCGTTTGCGAATGTCTAACTTCGAGAAAGCAAAATGACTCGCACTTGGATTCAATAACAAATCTACGCCACGCTGATATAGCCTGCGCCCAGGGCGATTGGCTACCCACGCATCTTCGCAAATCTCAAAGCCAATTTTAACACCACCTACGCTGTAATAAATATCTCCAAGCGGATAATATTTTTTGTTCCCATGATTGTCTGTGATTTGGATATGTGCGCGCTCCTCCTCAGGCCAAGCCGTAAACCAGCGCGGTTCGTAGTGAATGCCATTGCCTGCCAAAAATCTTTTTGCCACAAAACCAACAATCTGCCCATCTACGACCAAACAAGCCGTATTAAAAATGCGGTTTTGAAACAAAATAGGCAAACCCAAACAAACAATCATTTTGTGGGTATAAGGCAGGATTTCGTGCAAAATTTCTAAGGCAGTTTGGTGAACGCCCAAAGAATAAAAAGCGTCTTCGCAGCCGTAGCCTGTGATACAAAGCTCAGGCAGGCAAAGAATGGTCGCTTTTTGCTTGCGTGCTTCTTCTATTGCATTGATAATGTTTGTTTTGTTGTTTTCCCAAGCTAATGGCGTTTGGTTAAGGACTGCGCCTGCGACTTTGATGAGTTTCATGGATTTTTAAATTTGATTTTGTGTAGTTCTGAAATTTCAAATTAACGGAATTTTTTTATCTTCTTTCTGAGTAATATACTTGCTTACCATCATATATCTTTGTACTGTATCCCAAAATGATTCAGAAGGGTGAATTTGTGAAAGAAATAAATTATTTTGGACAACGACTGAAAAATCAAAGAACCAATACAAAGACATCAAAGGTGAAATCCATAAACAGCTTCCAAAAGTTTTCTTGGTCAGATGATAATTGTCATATTCTCCGCGCACCGCAGAAATCATAGAGGAGTTAATAACGCTTGGGTCTTGGGCAGGTTGCGCTTGGGCGTATAATACTGCACTCTCATATTGCTGATAAACAGGCATTTGAGGAGTTAGCGAGCATACACCATAAAAGCCGCCCAGTTTAGTCAGTTGGGCTATATTCTCAAATACGTGAAAATGTGTAACATCTTGCTCTGCTCCCATTCCGATACAAGCAATCATTTTAAGAGGGACATTATCTAATTGATTTACAGCACTTAGCGAGATAGCGTCTTCCAGCAAAGTTCCCTTACCTGCCTCATCTCCTCTCATCAGGCTATCCACTCCACCATCTACCAACAAAATTCCATCAATGTTCAAATATTCTACCAAGGCTTGATAATTTTTTAGCAGTGGACTTGTCCCCGTTTTCTGAAAAGTCCAAACTGTAATATCTTCTTGTTTGTTTTGTTGAAACCATTGTGCCAAATAAAATTCAGGGAAGTAACCCAAAAAATTCTTCATGCTGGCAGTAACACCCAGCAAAGTTTCAGTCAGCCTTGTGCCTTCTTTTATAAATGTTATATCTGAAAAACTATAATTTGCCAAATGCACATTAAAGCCTAACTCTTTCAAAGCCAAATAGATAGGAATACCACAATAAATATCAAAGCCTCCACCCATTCCAGCAATGAGTAGGTTTTTGCAATCTTTTATTTGCTCGATAATTGGTAAATTAAGTTTCATGGATTTTTATTGTTGAATGATTTTATGATAGTATAAGTGGTTTGAAAATTTCAAATATACGCTTTAAAACAATTTCAAACCCTCAATCAATTTCAAATATTTCCTACCTTAGTGTAAAAAGTACAACGTAAAAACAAGATATTTTGTTGGGAAATTTACATTTTATTTTTGAACCAAGGCATAGATGATGCGAACAATAAGTTACAGCAATATCAAAAAAAACGATAAAATTTAACATAAACTTAAAATCTTTACTTATTTCTTGGAATTGTGGAACAAATCTTTTAGCTTTGTAGTTATAACATTCACAAGTAATATTTAACGGTTTACAAAATTTACGTAAGCCGTTATTTTTATTGTTTTTATTGAAAAAATCCCTTTTAGAAATCAAGCCTAATTCATCTACCAAATTCCCAAATGATTTTTATGAGTCAAGTCATGTTGTTTATTTGAAAAAATAAACAGCATAGCAAAAGTTTTTTTTCAATAAAAATAGGATAGTTTGTGGTTTTAAGGCTGACGATTAGCAAGCTAAATGGCGTAGCTTATAATCCCAACTGCTTGACTATCAAACATTAAAAAAATCTTCAATATAATCGCAACGGCGAACCGTTATTACTATTATGGCAGTATCTTATTATACACAGGAGGGGTTCAACAGAATAAAGGACAAACTCCAAGAATTAAGAACAAGGGGCAGAGCAGACATCGCAAGGCAAATCGCAGAGGCGAGGGACAAGGGCGATTTGAGTGAAAATGCTGAATATGATGCCGCCAAAGATGCACAGGGGCTTTTGGAATTAGAAATATCAAAATTAGAAGAGCTTGTGGCTAATGCGCGCATTTTAGATACCGCAAATGTCGATACCTCTAAGGTTTCGGTGCTTTCGAGTGTAAAAATCAGAAATACAACCACGAAGATGGAAATTACTTATATGCTGGTGGCGGAGGAAGAGGCAGATTTGAAGCTGAACAAAATTTCGGTCAAATCTCCGATTGGCAATGGCTTGCTTGGTAAAAAAATAGGCGAAAAAGCCGAAATTGATACGCCAAGAGGCAAGATGTTTTTCGAGGTCTTGGATATTTCGAGGTCTTAATGAATAAAAAAGAGGGGGTTGCGCTTAGGTGCAACCCCCTCTTTTTTTAGCTTATTTGCCCCTTTAATCTGACTTTTTTTCCTCTTGGGTGGGCGGTGGTATATAGGCTAACTTGCTCAGATAGAATACCCTACGTGAATTGCTTGCCCCACCTACACCTTTCATCTTTTGGATTCCATACATCAGAAAATAATCTCCGTACCATTGCATTACCGCCTCGTCTTCGCGGTCGTCCAGCTTTTTGTCAGCTTCTTCTTTATCAGGAATCTCAACTTCGCGGATAGCCTCGACCGCAAGGCTTTTATCTGTACGTTTATAATAAATCTTTTTGTCTTGAAAGTTTAGCAGCGTGAGGCTGTCTGTGCCTGTGCTTACTTGTAGCTGTGGAGATAGCCCCGACATACTTTCTAAGTCCTTGTATTCTAAGCTATTATCCCAAAGCATTTTCCCTTTTTTATCAAACGCACAGACGATTCCATGCTTGTATCGATAACCTACGGGTCCCCTATTTGTAGGCACACGCATATAATCGTTTACGTTCATCAGGTTGCGGTAAGACATATTCATACCTCGCATCATCATCATGTTCGTATTCATAAAGGAGTTCATGCCTTCGCGATAAATTGGTGAGTAAGAATCTGCGATAAATACGATTTTTTCATCAATAAATTTTAACTCCCTGACCAAAAAGCTATAATCATGTTTGTAGATATTCCCTTCCTCGCGTTCGCCTTTTATTTTACTTAGCGTTTTGTCCTTGCGTTTGCCCAAATAATTAAAAAAATTTTTGAAGTAAGAAAAATCATAAAATCTGATAAAATCTTGTTCATTATTCACAATATGTGTTACGTAAATGCCTTGCGCTTTGTCTTTGGCGAGCAGTGAGTACATTCCAAAAAGGTACTGCTCGTTGCGGCTGACCAAGTAGGGCTGAAAAGAATAGAGGATATAATCTTTTTCGTAAGGCACGATGGTATTGGTGAGCAATGTACCGTCCATGTCAAAAATATTATAAAAAAAACTTTCTTTTTTCTTATTCGAAAGGGGCGTGAGCAGTACAAAAATGCTCCTGTCCTCTTTGCAAACTTCTAAGCGGTTCAACGTGGCTTTCAGCGTATTAATGGCAGGCAGGACTTTGGGTTTGCCGTTTACGTAGTCGTAATGCACCACCACAGGGCGGCTGTCGACCATGCCGCCAAAGAGTAATATGCTTTCCAGTGCTACAAAGTGCGTAATGTCCATCTCGACAATTTTTTCGTATTTGACTGCCACTATCAGACCGCTTGGGAGGTGAATCTTCAGAATATCATATTCCTTGTCTTCCTTGACCACCATAAAGTACAGATAATCACCATCTTGGTCGTGTAGCCCAAGTCTGCTGTCGTAATCCATGACGAAAGAACGCACCCAGCTTTGCTGGAGAGTAGAGTCATATTTGGCGATGATAAATTCCTTTTTTCCACCTTTCAAAGACTCTTCGCTTTCGATGAAAACCAAAATACCGCTTTCGTTCAAGCTCAAAACTTTGTAGTTATCGCCAATTTTTTTGTTAATTTCCAGCTCTGTGCGCTGTACAACGCCGATTTGGGCAAAAGACCACTGACTAAGCAAGGTCAAAGTCAAAAATAGGAGTGTTTTTCTCATAACTTATCTGTTTTTAATGCTATCTATCCAAAAAAACAAGTTATCGGAATACTTTGTTCGTATAAAAAAAATTAATTTACTAAGAAATTATCACTTGGCAAAATTGATTTCCTACAAAAATACTTTTTTAACATCTTTTGTGCTACATAATTTACCCCAAACAGAAGTTTTTGAATGGTTGAAGAATATTTAATTTTTTTGCTTTTAGATTAAACCTTTGCTTTGGTGTTGAGTCAAACCTTTCGAAATTAAATTTAAAACAATTTTTTAAGAACACAAAAAACAGAAAATTATGAAAAAATTATGGTTGATGATTGCATTCGTTGCAACGGTATTTATTGGAAATCAGGCGTTTGCCCAAATAGAACCTACGGAGGTAGAAATTACTGAAAAAGTAAGCAAAGACAAAAAAGAGGACATCAAAGACCGTCGCGAAGACCGCAAAGACAAACGGGAAGACAAACGCGACCGCAAAGAGGATAGAAAAGACAAACGCGAAGACATCAAGGATAGAAAAGAAGACAAACGAGATGCCCAGCATGATGGCGGAAAAAGAGATAAATTAGAAGACCGTAAAGACCGCCGCGAAGATAAGCGCGACAAAGCCGAAGACCGCAAAGACAAGCGTGAAGACAAAAGCGATAGAAAGGAAAACAGACGCGACAAGGTCGAAGACAGACGCGACCGCAAAAATAATAAAAACAGGAACTAACAAACAAAAAAACAGGCAACTTGATGAGAGTAGCCTGTTTTGTTTTTATCTTATTAAATTGTCATTTTTACTTTTTATCCCGAATTTCTATGTCCTTGATGCGTGCCTTACCGTCAGGGGCAACCATCACATTTACAATCACATCTGTACTATCTCTGCTATTCAAACTTTCTATTTTGAGTGCGTTCTTAGCTTCTGTAAAGTAGGATTCGATGCCTGCATTGACCATCATAGATTGAATCGTATCATAGCTGTACGTATCCTGAAAAATCACTTGCATAAATTGCTTGTTTTCAGGCTTTTCTCTCCATACTCCCGCAGGTTCGTGAAAATCTCCTTTCTTGGCAAGTTCCAAATAAAATACATCTCCATAGCGATATTTGGCTGTTTTGTCTATGTCATTGGGCAGGGTAAGGAGGTCTAAATTATTAAAAGAATAAGTCAAATCCACATAGTTGCCACGAAAAATATCGCGCGGGTCGCGAGGAAGCACTTTAAACTTTACCTCTTCGCCAATCACAAGCGGATAGAGTGCTTTGCCAAAAACGCCCAGCAAAATCAGGACTTGGAAAGCAATGAGAAGGAAAAAAACTTGTTTCTTTTGCATGATGAATCTATGTTGTGGACAAAATTAACCAAATAATCGACATTTCCAAAAAAACAATCCGTAGCAATCGCTAACCCATAGTTTCACCCCACAAATTATTTTGTATTCCAAAACGATTTTTTATATTTGTCAAAGGACATTAAGGAATATAAATTAAATAAAATGACTTTTTTAATCTATGTTTGAGGTGTTTATTATTAGGCTAATAGCGTATTTGATTCATATCAAACTGTAAAAATACTCATAGACAAAACAACCACCTCAAAAGGACTAAAAGTAGTGAGCAGAATAGTGAATAAAGAATACCCTATTGGAGAGAAAATAGATAAAAAAGAGCTTGAATAGGATAGAATTCAATTTAATGAGGGACTACCTAATTTATCTTATCAAATAAAACCAAAAGATTACTTTATTTAATTCGCATTACTAAGAGGAGAAAGTGAGTTAAGCCAGTGTAAAATTTTGTTATTTTATTGTTAATGTTCTCTAAATGGATAACTTGTGAATGAGTTTTGCAGTAACATTGTCATAAAATCAATACGCAAAATGAAAAATAGCATTGTCGGATTTAGCCTCTTTTTTTTATTATCATCTTTCGTCTTAGTTTCAGACGATAAATATAGAACCGTTAGCCACAAGGGTTTTTCCAGAGGCGAAAAATTGACTTATTTGGTTCACTATGGTTTCATCAACGCAGGTGAGGCAACGGTGGAGCTAAACAAAGAGCTACACACGCTGAACGAACGCGCTTGCTACAAGGTCGAAATCAAAGGCAAAACGATTGGCTTGATAACGACGACCTTTGATGTAGATGATAGCTGGACTTCTTATATAGATACGGCGGCGATGATTCCTCATCAGTTTGCGCGCAAAATCAAGGAAAATAGCTACCGCAAAGAAGAAATCACCACCTTTGACCACCTGAAGAAAAAGGCGGTGGTCAAGTCAGTAACGGGAACAGAAGCCGAAGTCAAAAAAGATTTTACCATTCCTGCCAATGTCCAAGACATGGTGAGTGGCTATTATTTTATCAGGACGCTTAATTTTGACCAATACAAACCCAAAGATACCATTAAAGTAGATGGTTTTTTTGAGGACAAAGTGTATCAGATGAAGATTGTTTATAAAGGCAAGGAAAAGTTGCAAACCAAATTTGGTAGAATCCAAACGGCTATTCTCTCGCCTATCATGCCCGAAAATGCGCTTTTTGACGGCAGAGATGCGATTAGCTTTTACGTTTCTGATGACATTAATCGCGTACCTGTAAAGATAGAAGCACGAATGTTTGTTGGCTCTATAGAACTTGACCTCATTGACCACAAGGGCTTGCAGGGCAAGTTTGCGAGAAGATAAACCCAATCATAGATTTTTTATTTCTTTACCCTTTCCTACTAAAAGGGTAAAGAAATACTCGCGTACAAAGCCCCGCAAAGATTAATAACACTTTTCTTTATTTTGAATAAAAATAAGTATAGTTTTGAGGTGATTTCAGACAAACGCATAGTTTAAAACAACTGAAAATACATCAAACCCAAAAAATAAAACCAATGCTTAATTTTATCTTCCAATTCATTCTCTTACAAGTGCCTATCATCGAGAAAGGCATTGTGGGAACGATTGTCTATTCCTTAGTAGGTATGGCAATGTGCGCCTTGGGCTTCAAAGTAGCCGATTGGCTAATTCCTGGCGATATGTCAAAACAAATCAGTGATGACAAAAATGTAGCTTCGGCGATTGTCGCGGCGGCAATCATTATTGGTATTTGCATCATCATTGCTTCGGCAATTAGTGGATAATCAATCTTTTGTGCTTTGTTTTAATCATCAATGGACTCAAAAAAACAACTGCCAGTTCTTCTTACTTCTGTTTTCATCATTGCGAGTTGCGGAATTTTGTACGAGCTACTGATTTCGAGCATTTCCACGTATTTTTTGGGGAGTAGCATTTTGCAATTTTCCATTACGATAGGCTTGTTCATGTTCTTCATGGGCGTAGGCTCTTACTTCTCCAAATTCTTCAATGACAGCCTGTTGGACTGGTTTGTGAGCATAGAAATTGTCTTGGGTTTTATCGGAGGGCTTTCGTCTTTGATTTTGTACTTTTCTTATTCCCTCACCGAAAACTATTACTTGGTTGCCTTCCTACAAATTGCGATTTTAGGTTCGCTGATTGGGCTGGAAATACCTTTGGTAACGCGCATCATCAACCAGTACTCCACCCTCAAAGATACCGTTGCCCAGATTTTTTCCTTTGACTACATTGGCGCATTGCTTGCTTCAGTGCTTTTTCCGTTGGTGCTGCTCCCGTACATGGGCATCATGCGAACTTCTTTTTTGATAGGTCTTTTGAACTTAGGCGTGGCATTTTTTAATGTCCAATTCTTTGAAAATGAACTACGTAACAGTAAGGGAAAGAAAATCGCCACTTTGATGCTGATAGGAATGTTGGTCGTTGGTTTTGCTTATTCCTTTCAAATCAGTGGTTTTTTTGAGCAGTTTATTTACCAAGATACTATCGTGCTGAGTCAGCAATCGCCCTATCAAAAAATAGTAGTTACAGAATGGAATGACGACAAACGCCTTTTTCTGAATGGAAGCCTCCAATTCTCCACCACCGACGAATACCGCTACCACGAATCTTTGGTGCATTTGCCCATGGCACTCACGCAAAATCGCGAGCAAATCCTCATTCTTGGCGGTGGCGACGGCTTGGCGGTGCGCGAACTCCTGCGCTACAAAAACGTAGGAAACATAGACTTGGTAGATTTGGACGCAGCAGTTACAGACTTGGCAAAAAGCAATCCTATTTTTACGACGTTGAATCATAATTCTTTAAATAGTGCAAAAGTAAAAATCTTTAATCAAGATGCTTTTAACTTCATCAAATCTACCAATAATCGTTATTCCCTGATAATCATAGACCTCCCCGACCCGCACGATACCAGCTTAGGAAAACTGTACTCCAAAGAGTTTTATGAAATGGTCAAAAAATGTCTTTCTGCTGATGGTGTGATGGTTACGCAAGCTACTTCACCTTATTTTGCCAAAAAAACGTTTTGGTGCATAGAAAACACCTTGTCCGAAGTCTTTGAAAATGTAGTGCCTTATACTGCTTATGTGCCTGCTTTTGGGCAGTGGGGCTTTGTAATAGCAAGCCAAAATCTGAGTGTAAACAATCAGCAGGAACTTATTGGAAAAATACAAAATAATATCAATACAGAAATTGGCTTTGGAAACCTCAAATTCCTTACTCCTGAACTTTTAGCAAGCCTATTTAATTTTCCAAAAGATTTGCAAAAACCTGATATAGAATCTAATACACTTGATACGCAAATTATCGTGCAGTATTATGAGGAAAGTTTGAAATCTTGGGAATGAGCAGAAATTATATTATTTTTGCTTGAAAAAATGGCTGAAAAAAGAATTAAAATACTCACATTTTAAATTCAATCGCAATGACAGCAAACTCCAAAGCCTTTGAAAGTTACTTACAACCCAATTTTTTTACGGACAGTACACACGAAAATATCATTGCTTTTGCAGAGAAACATACGCAACCTGCTCAAAATGAGATAGAGAAAGCATTGAGTTTGTACTATGCAGTACGCGATAACTTTTGGTATAATCCCAATCAAATAAGTATGCGAAAAGAAGATTTTAAGGCAAGTGTGCAGATAGCGCGCACCGAAGGGCATTGCATAGACAAGGCAAATGTTCTCGCCGCCTGCGCGCGTGCTGTAGGGATTCCAAGCAGGCTTGGGTTTGCCAATGTAACTAACCATATCGCCACAGAAAAACTGGAAAAGATTTTAGGCACAAATATCTTGGTTTTTCATGGCTATACCGAACTTTTTTTGAATGGAAACTGGGTAAAAGCAACGCCCGCTTTCAATAAGCGATTGTGTGAAAAATTAGGTGTAGAACCCTTATATTTTGATGGGGAGCATGATTCTGTTTTCCAGCAGTACAGCCCTTCTGGTAGCAAATTTATGGAATATCTGCATGATTACGGACAGTTTGCAGAGCTGCCTTTTGAGATGATGATTGGCGAATGGAAAAAATATTATTCACATTTATTTAGTCTGCCAAATGGATTAAGCTTGTCTTTAAATAATTGATAAAGAATATTTTACAAAGTAATTATTTACCTAAATAACTGTTTTAGGCTTTCTTTGAGGACATCACCCATGGAGTTGGCGCGAAGAAATTTGGCATTTTGATAATGCTGTGCCAGTTCTTCTTTTAGGCTTATAACGTGGCTTGGCGGAGCTATCTCATCAGGAATCATTGCGCCCATGATGTCGCGAAGCAGGTAGCGCGAAGCACGCAAGCGATTGGCAATCAGGGTGCGCTCTTCCAACTGATACTGGCGCACACTTTCGTAGGTAAGTACCTCAAAACCAATCTCTAAGATAGATTTATTTTGTTTGTAGTATTGAGGCAGATACACATTTTTTCTGCCCTCATACGACTGCTGGTCAAAGTCAATAGAACGAATCCGATAGTGCATTTCCTCAAAATCGGGCGTAGTATCCACCACAAAATTGCTGGAGTGCATATCGCCCAATAGCCTCACAAAGCACCTTTCATTGAATTTGATAAACTCTTTGGCAATGCGAATTTTGTTTACCTCGCCCTTATCTACATGATTTTTGATGAATTGGTCGCCAGGGATACCTATGATGTGTTCCTCAATCAGCGTGTCTTTGTGAACCAAATAGCGAACGCGGTTTGGCGACATAACATCTTCTAATTCAAGCCCATAGATACGCGAAGCATCGGCAATTTTCACATAAAAATAATCAAAATTGTCATTGATTTTGTTCACGATTCGCACGCGATACGGGCGCGTATTTCCATACGTACAAACGTCAATCCTATCCACCATCAAGTGGTCTATCAGCGAAATATTGCCGTCAATTTTGAGGATAGCATAAATCAGTTTGAGGCTGCCAAAAATATATTCTTGGTCGCTTTGGGAATAATAAACAGAAAGCCACAGCGTATCTTCGCCTTTGCGGTCGTAAAGCGTGATGGCACTTGTGTAGCGCGCAAGGTCTTGGTATTGGAGGGGAATAGCGATTTCTTTGCCGTATTTGTGCAGAAAACGGCGCAGCTTATCGCTAATGCGGTATGGAATTTTTTTCTTGCTAATAATTGCCAAAATCTTTGTGCATGAAAGTTGATAAATACAAAGATACTCCTTTTTAATCTAATGCCTTTGCCTGCTAAAAATTTTAATTCTTGTAAACAAATTAAAAAACAGTTTTTGACAATTTTCGTAGCAACAAGTTGAATGCTATCCTTTGTATAATCTACACTATCCGTACCACCAAACGCTTTCTCCATCTCCAAATATTTACTTTTTTTATTTCTTTATTTTGGTGGTGCTAAAATGTAATGCTGCGTTGTTAGTGAAAACACGCAACAACGGCATCAAAGCATTACTTGTTTAGGACTACTCTTATTTTTAGCATACAAAGAAAAATTTAATTAAAAAATTATGATAATTGATTAAAAATCATAATTTTGCAGACAAAATATAAACTAATACTTTAACTTTGCCGTTATATAGTATTGAAAATGATGTTTGAATGATAAATTGCAAACACAGATTCAAAATTTACCCTTTACTAAGATTCACACTTTCAGGCTTTTAAAATTGAACTTATTTAATTAACCGATTTAACCTTTATACTAAAATGAGAGAAAGAAGTGCATTTATCGCAATTATTGGCTTGCTTGCGGTTGCGCTGTTTGCAGGCTGGCTGATGATGTCCAAGAGGCAACGCGCCACTGATGAGCAACGCATTACCAACGTCAAATCTGATTTGAAACGATTGGAAGACCGTATCAACAACGAACTAAGAGGCATAGAGGACGGAACGTTTGCGTTCAGTTCCAATGACTCCGTAAAAAATGAACTGGTGCGCGTAGCAGACGAAATTAACAAAGACAGACGCGAAATTCTCAATGATGAGAAAAAAGCAACCGCCAAAGTGGGTGATTTTGAAGGCAAAATCGCCAAGTATGACGAGTTTTTGAGTGGAACTGCCTCCGAACGCGACCGCAAAACGGGTGGTTTCATCTCCAACTTGCAGGAAGAACTGAAAAAAACCAAAGCTCGCGTAGAAGAATTGATGGGAAAAAACAGGGCATTAAGTGGACAGTTGGCTAAAACTATCAAGCAGTTCAAAGGCGCAAGACAAGAGCTGGACAAGATGAAAGCTGAAAAAGCGCGTGTGGACAGAATACTCCAAGACCAATCCAAATTACAAGATTCTCTTAGCACTTCGCTGAGTAGCAATGCTGCGGAGCTAAAACAACAACTGATTGCCGCACAACAAAGATTGAACTCACAGGAGGCAGAAATTGCTCGTTTGCGCGGAATGTCTATGAAAGCACTGGACTTCAAAGCGTATTATGTGATTTCTCGTATGGGTAACGACCGAGTGGTTCTCCTTGATGAAAAAACATTGATGAAACACAAAAATAACGACATTGAGAAAATGTTTGTAGAATTTCGTGTGAATGATGTATTTTTTGATGATGGACAGGACAAGAAATTTGAACTGACTTTGTACCGCAACGGTCAGCCGTACAAATTGATTAGAGAGCCTATTATCGTAGGTAATACCAACCAGAAAACGATGTTCTATATGTTTGATGGCAAAAACAAATTGGAAGAAGGTAACTATTTCTTGCGCCTGACTTACGGCGACGAAGCGGTAACGCCTGATTACAAATTTGTGGTGCAATAAACTCGAAACTGAACTGTTGGCAAAGCTATTAGCTGTTGCCAAAGTTTCTAACAAATTATATTTGTTTTCAAAAACAGTAGAAGACGTTACGTTTTCTACTGTTTTTTTATGCCCAAAAAATAGGATATGTAATTTGCCTTTTTAACTTTGTAAGTAAAGAAATTATTTTAAGTACAAAAAATTGAAAACCAGATAATTAAACGTAAAATATGAACCAACCCTCTACTCCACAAGGACACCCCGAAGCTCTCTACGTACTTTTCTTTACAGAAATGTGGGAAAGATTTAGCTATTATGGTATGCGTGCCATCTTGACTTTGTATATGATAGCACCTGTTTCAGAAAAGTATGGTGGTGGTATGGGACTCTCCGAAAAAGAGGCGGGACCTATTTATGGGCTTTATACGGCTTCGGTCTATCTGCTCACCTTGCCTGGTGGCTGGCTGGCAGACAATATTTTTGGTCAGAAAAAAGCGATTTGGTTTGGGGGAATTATCATTATGTTGGGGCATATTATTTTGGCTTTTCCTGCGGGTAACATGGTGTTTTTCATAGGTTTAGCGATTGTAGCGATTGGTACAGGGCTGCTCAAACCCAATATTAGCTCCATAGTAGGTGAGCTTTACCCCGAAGGTGGCGCAAGACGCGATGCAGGTTTTTCTATTTTTTACATGGGGATTAATGTGGGCGGCGCATTGGGAATGCTCACTGTGGGATATTTGGGTGAAAAAATAGAATGGCACGTAGGCTTTGGCGCGGCGGCGGCAGGTATGTTTTTGGGTTTAGTGGGCTTCAAACTGATGGAAGAAAAATATTTAAAACCGTATGGATTGCTGAAAACAAAAGAAATAGAAAAAGACAAGGTAGCAGATAGCAAAAGCAATAATATGGCACTGATGATGATAGGTATTTTGATTTCCTTGCTTTTGGTTTTACAATTTACAAATGTGATTGATGTAACTACGGCGCAGGGGCTGGCGCAGGCAATGGGCGTTATCATTGTGTCTATCACTACTTTTTATTTTGTATATATCCTAATTGCGGGCAAGTTAAGCGCAGTAGAGCGTACACGTATGTATGTGATGGCTATTTTCTTTGTGGCGATTGCGATTTTTTGGGCGGGCTACGAGCAGGGCGGCTCCACACTCAATATTTTTGCAGAACGAAACACCAATCGCTTCATTTTTGGCTGGGAAATGCCCGCAAGTTGGCTACAAGGAATGCAGTCAGTCTATGTAATTCTTTTTGCGCCCATTGTAGGGGCGATTTGGCTCTACCTGAGCAAGCGAAATAGCAATCCTTCCGCACCCATCAAGTTTGGCATGGGTTTAATCATTTTGAGTTTTGGATTTCTATTGATGTATTTTGCCTCTCAGTACATTGTAATTGGCGAAAAAGCTTCTTTTATGTGGCTGATAATCACCTATTTATTTACCGTACTTGGCGAACTGTGCATTAGTCCTGTGGGCTTGAGTTTTTATACCAAACTTGCCCCTGCGCGCTTCGTGAGCCAGTTGGTAGGGATTTGGTTTGTGGGTGCGGCACTGGGCAACCTGATTGCGGGAATGTTTGCCAGCAATTTTGACAAAGACAATGTAGCACAAATGCCTTCCCTGTTTATGCTGGTGGTGGTGGTCAGCCTTATTTCAGGACTTTTGATGATATTACTTTACAAACCCATCAAGAAATGGATGGGCGGCGTAGAATAAAAGTCAAGGCACTAAATCATACTTCTGCTAAAAAATTATAGCATTTAACAATCCTACTTCTTAACTTTGCGAAATCTATCTGTCAAACTTTTTTTTGGTAAAAAAGTTGGTTCTCTGATAATATTTGTGGAAAGCCCACCCCACAGTTCCACTGCGGGTATAAAGCAAGGTATTATTTTTAACTCACCGTTTTAACGGTGGGAACTCTACCACAAAAATTGTCATACACAAAAAATTTGACGGTTATAGTTTTCACATTTTACATCTCACAAAAGAAATGTTAGAAGAAAAAGAAAAAGAAATGTCATTCTTAGACCACTTAGAAGAGCTTAGATGGCACTTACTCAGGTCTTTGGCGGCAGTGATTGTGTTTGTTATCATAGGTATTTTTGCCAACAAATTTATTTTTGAAAACATTATCTTTGCCCTTTCCAAACCCAATTTCATCACCTATCGCCTGCTCTGCCAGCTTTCTGAGGCGACTTGCATAGACAAATTGGGCTTTACACTCCAAAGCACCTCTACCACAGGGCAGTTTACCATGTATATTGCCTCCTTGTTTGTTTTTGGTCTTATTTGTGCTTTTCCTTACATTATTTGGGAGGTTTGGAGATTCATAAAACCAGGGCTTTATGACAAAGAGCAAAAAGGCACACAGGGCGCGGTGGTTTTTATCAGTGTTTTATTTATCGCAGGTATCACCTTTGGCTACTTTGTCTTAGCACCGCTTTCCATCAATTTTTTGGCAAATTTCCAAATCTCGCCCGAAATCAAAAATGAATTTAACATTGTTTCGTATGTTTCTACGGTCGTGATGCTTGTGCTGGGTTGCGGAATCATCTTTCAGCTACCCGTAGCCATCTATTTTTTCTCCAAAGTAGGCTTAGTAACCCCCAAACTTTTGCGCCAATATCGCCGCCATGCAGTTGTGGTCATTTTATTGGTTTCGGGCATCATCACACCGCCCGACATTATGAGCCAAATCGTGATTAGCTTGCCCGTTTTGCTTTTGTACGAATTAGGTATTTTTATTTCTGCTTGGGTTTGGAAAATGAAAAAGAGAGAAGACGAAGCAGAAAATAACGAAGTCCAAGTCATCAGATAATCAAGCCAATGTACGCCAAAAAAGACCTTCAAAGCCTTTGGGAGAAAGAAAATCCTGCCTACCAAACCAAAGAAATTGGGAGTGGCGTACAGCTTTTTGTCAAAAAACTCTTGCAATGCCCTCAAATTTTTGACCTCAAAGAGGCAAACCTCACTACCCCCGAAAAAGACAGAAAACAGGAATTTTTGGAGGAAAGTAGCAAAAAACAAAAACGAGCTGATGTCATTATTTACATTGATAATCAAATCGTTATCCCAATGGAAATAGAAAGATTGGGAAATATAAATGCAGGAGAAAAACAACTTTTTCAATACCAATTAGTTTGGGACAAAAAAACGGGTATCCTCACCGACGGCTACGAATGGCGGTTTTATGTTGGCAAAACTTGCTTAAAAACTGTTACACTTGCCGAAATTTTTGAAAAAACAGCAGAATTTTTAGTTTTTTGGAAAGAATACACACAAGCCATTAATTATTATCGCAATTTCTTCAAAATTTCGTATTTGAATGAACTGCCTAACGCCTCACAAACAAGCCTACCGCCCTTGTTTGTGTCCTCACAAACAAGTCAAGAAGAAGACTTAAACGTAGAAGAAAATCGTCAAAATTTTTTTACAGACATTACTACCTTGATAGAGAGTTTTCAGCACAAACTCAACCTCAAAGGCCACTTTGGCGAGGCGGCTGACAGCACCAAACAAGCCATAGAGCTTACCTACGCCTATATTATCCAATTTATTTTATACAAAACCTTAGCTGACAACAATTTTAATGCGTTCAGGAATGATTTTTCAGAACGTATCAAAAGGATAGAAACTTGCTTGGATATGGAAGTTTTTGGCGACACACTCACCGTTACCAAAGCGATTAGTCAGTTGGTTTCCAAGAATATTTACAAACCTTTCAAAAGTGAGCAAGCAATTATTAACGAAAAAGTAGAGGAACTTTTGCTCAAACCCCAAAATGACTTGCCCGACGTAACGCCTTGGTTAGATATTTTTGTGTTTATCAAACGCTATTCTTTTGCCGATATTCGCAACGAAATCTTTGGATTTATCTATGAAAACTACCTAAAACAGCTCTACAACGAGAATCTGGGGCAGTATTTTACCTCACCCGAAGTAGTCGATTTTATGCTCGACGAGGTAGGTTATAATGGTACTGCATTGATAAAAAATAGTCAAAAAGACCAAATTTCCATCATTGACCCCTCGTGCGGAAGCGGTACGTTTTTGTATAGCGCAGTAAGAAACCTAATTGAAAGTCTGCCCAATCAGACCCAAGAAGGCTCAGAATATATCGAAAAACTCATCAATGAAAACATTTTTGGCGTTGATGTAGCTGAGTTTCCCCTTTATTTGGCGGAAATGAGTATTATTATGCGAATGTTACCTCTCATCTTGAACGAGGATTACACCAATGTTTTAGACAAAAAAATAAAGGTTTTTAAGACCAAAGACAGCGTAGCGGAGTTTTTGGATACTGCCGTAAAAAATACCGCTTACGACCTGCAAAAGCAATCTGTAAAAGACAAAGGGCAGGGCGTTTTGGATTTTGGGAATATTAATTTGGGTTATAAAAGCTTTATCAGAGATGAGGACAACCTCAAAGAACTCAAAGAAAGTCTGGAAAATCAGCAAAATCCTGCCATAGAACGCTATCGCTTCGATTACGTCATCGGCAATCCGCCCTATATTTCGTATAATGAAAGTTCGGCACGCGGCACTTTGTTTTTCCAATTTATCAAAGAAGGCAAGGTAAAACTGAATGATGTATATGGCGTAAATTTGCATAGTGTGCCAAATAGTACCAAAAGTTATAGACCTAACCCTAATTTATATGCGTTTTTCATTGCTACAGGTTTGGGACTGCTAAAAAATGACGGAAAATTGTGCTATATCGTACCACAAACCTTACTTACCGCAGGAGATTTAGATGTAATTCGCTATCATTTAGCAAGATATACTACGATTGAAAAAATAATTATGATTAACAGTCAGTTATTTACAAGTAGAGGTTTAAAACAAAATTATACAGTGGCGACTTCAAATTTGATTTTTATTGTGAAAAAACAAATTCCGATAGATAGGCAAAATAAGGTAAAAATAATACATCATTTTGATACAAAATCTTCTCTTGAAGAATGTATAACTGAAATTAGAGGGCAAGAAAGTGAAAAAGTGAGATTTTTTGAAATAGTACAAGACGAATTACTTTTGAACGTTAAAAATTGGAATTTCCTAAAATTAAACCAAGAAGAACAAAGTTTTTATAAAATCTACTTTGCAAACAGCGAGAGTATGGAAATTTATCATCAGCATACTTTGGCAAAAGCCTCGTTAGGAACGCATTTTTATTTTGATGGCGGTTATATGGTGATGGAAAAAGAGGCTTTGGAAACTCCTATAAAAGATATTTTGAATTATCAGATTGCAAAACTTGATGAGAAAAAAATACTTATTGCTGAAAATAAGAGGTATATTCCCAATAAACGAGATGGAAATGAAGGGCTTACCATCAAACTGCGCCAAACAAGTCAGGGTTATTCTCTGCTGGACAGTCCTTACAAAATAGTTTGGTCAACAAGGAATCCTAAACAATTTCATTTTACAGATAAACCTATTATTTGGGCTAATAATCGCTTGGGAGCTATTGGAAGTGATGATAAAAATGAACTTTTATTTCTTTTTTCTTTATTAAATTCAAAAATTAATAGACTGATTATCAATCAATTATTGTTATTAGAAGGTGAAAAAGACTTATTATTACAGATAAATTTTGTGAAAGAATTTATCAGAGTCCCTGAAATAAATGATGGGGCAAAAAAAGATACAAAACAAAAAATTATCGCACTTACCCAAAAACTATTAGACTTAGAAACCATCAAATTGGCTGATTTGGTAGATTTTTCCAATGTTCTGATGCAGAAATTCGAGAGTTTGGAAGTTGAGCATGACTTTTTGTTACTCAGAAATGAAAACAAAATAACAAGATGCAAAATTAGGAATAAGGCTGATTTGGTAGCTATTTTTGCCAAAAATGCGCCCAAAGATTTGACGCTGAAAGCCCTAAAAAATCAAATTGTGATAGATGAAAATGAGCAAGATATGCTTAAAAAACAAATCAATGACTTGGTTTTTTGCTTGTATTTTAAAACACAATTAGCTGATTTACAAACAAATACATTTTATCAATATTTGGAAAATGGAAAGAGATAAAAATTTGGGGTAGGTTTTCACTGCTCCAAATGTAGGTAGTAAAGGATATTTTAAAATTTTTTATACAAAACAAACAAATGAAAAAATACTTTATCATTGACTTTGACAGCACTTTTACCAAAGTCGAGGCATTGGACTTGCTCGCGGAGATTTCTTTGGCAGAACGCGATGACAAGTGGGCAATCATTGAGGAAATCAAAAATATTACAGACAAAGGCATGGCGGGGCAAGTATCTATGCGCGAATCGCTGGTAGAACGCCTACTGCTGGTCAATGCCCACAAAAAACATCTCAATACGCTGATAGACAGGCTCAAAGACTTGGTTTCTGAATCCATCAAGCGCAATAAAACTTTTTTGGAAAACTATGCCAATGATGTTTTGATTGTTTCAAGTGGTTTCAAAGAGTTTATCACACCCGTAGTTACCGAATATGGAATTAAACCTGAAAATATTTATGCCAACGAATTTGTGTTTGACATTAATGATAGAATTATTGGTTTTGATACCCATAATCCACTTTCTGAAAACAATGGAAAAGTTAAGTTGTTGAAAAACATGAATTTACAAGGAGAAGTTTATGTGATTGGTGATGGCTATACGGACTACGAGATTCGCCAAGCGGGGCTGGCAAATAGCTTTTATGCCTTTACAGAAAATGTGGAAAGGGAGATTGTGATGGAAAAAGCCGACCACGTAGCCCCAAGTTTAGATGAATTTTTATATGTTCATAAGCTACCTATGGCGATTTCTTACCCCAAAAGTCGGATTAATGTGCTGATTTTGGAGAATATACAAGTTTCCGCACAGCAAATTTTCAAGGAAGAAGGCTACAATATCGAAATCGTAAATTCTGCGCTGGACGAAAATGAACTGGCAGAAAAAATCAAAAATGTTTCCGTTTTATGTATTCGTTCCAAAACGACCGTTACTAAAAAAGTCTTAGAAAATGCCAGCAAATTGATTTGTATTGGCACATTTACGATTGGCACGAATCAGATTGACTTGCAGGCGTGTGCAGAAAAAGGAATTGCCGTTTTCAATGCGCCTTACAGCAATACGCGAAGTGTGGTGGAACTTGCTGTGGGTGAGATGATTATGCTCATGCGGAATATTCCTGACAAAAATACAGGTATGCACATAGGCAAATGGGACAAATCAGCAACCAATAGCAATGAAATTCGCAACAAAAACTTAGGAATCATTGGCTACGGTAATATTGGCTCACAACTTTCGGTGCTTGCGGAGGCACTGGGCATGAAGGTTTATTACTACGATACTTCTGAAAAACTGGCGATTGGGAATGCGGTTAAATGCCGTTCCTTGAAGGAGTTATACGGAATTGCAGATATTATTTCAGTACATATTGACGGGAGAAAGTCCAATAAAAATTTTATTGGGGAAGATGATTTCGAGCAGATGAAAGATGGTGTGATTTTCATGAACTTGGCGCGAGGCGAGGTGGTCAATATTGAGGCTTTGGCAAAATATATCAAAAGTGGAAAAATCAGGGGCGCGGCAGTAGATGTATTCCCTTCCGAACCCAAAAACAACCATGAAAGTTTTGAATCTCCTCTCAAAGGGCTTCATAACGTGATACTTACACCTCACGTAGGCGGTAGCACCGAAGAGGCGCAGTACAACATTGCCAACTTTGTTCCTGCCAAAATCATAGAGTACATCAACACAGGAAGCTCGCTACTGAGTGTAAATTTCCCAAATATTCAGTTGCCTCTGCTCGAAGACGCGCACCGCCTCATGCACATACACGAGAACGTTTCGGGGGTTTTGGCGCAGATTAACAGTATATTTGCAAAGCACCACATCAATATCGCGGGTCAGTATCTCAAAACCAATGAAAGCATTGGCTATGTGATTACTGATATTAACAAGGAATACGACAAAGAGGTCATCAAAGACCTGAAAAGTATCGCTAACACGATTAAATTCAGGGTGTTATACTAATCAACTAAGCGCGATGAGTGGCGGAAAAAAAAAGGGGCTATCCTTTTTGGATAGCCCCTTTAA
>JAAFJS010000042.1 GCA_013298985.1 Cytophagales bacterium | reverse complement strand
GCCGAAAAGATGGAAGACGAACGCTTCCCTTGGGAGTTACTGATTCGTGAGGGTTCGGAAATTATCAAGGAATTTAACTTGCCCTCTGAGGTTAATAATCCTCTTTTTGGTTTGCCCGAAATCCCCAAATCTTTTAATTTACCCGAACTACCTTACCAATTTCTGATGCCATACAACCGCACACACGCAGAGGTGCTTTTTGGCAGGGCAAAGTATATCAGGGATTTATACAATCGAATTACAGACAAAAACTCTGCGCCCATTATCACCGTTTGCGGGCAGGCGGGCGTGGGAAAATCCTCACTTTTTGATGCAGGCGTAGTTCCAAGACTTGAAAAAGAGTATGTCGTAAAGTACATTAGGCGTATCCAAGACAAGGGCTTGCTACTGACTCTGGAAGACGCACTGGGTATCGTAAGAACGCAGGAAGAAGTAGAAGAACTCCGCCAAGATGCGATTGAGGCAGGTAGTATGTTGATTTTTGAGCAAAAAGAAGTAGATTCCATGCCTGCTTTTATGGAATTAGAAGTAGAAAAGAATGAACAATTATCTACTACCCAAAACCCCTTGCCAATCAGTAAAAGCTACGCATTAACGACCAATGAAAACGCCCAAACAAATCAAAATGAGCAAACTACGCAGCAACAACAATTAATTGCCGAACTGAAAATATTGGCAGAAAAGGCAGATGCAAACTTTCAAAGCACGATTTACGGTTTTATAGAAACCATAGAAAAACAAGCTGTAAATCATCATCAAAATGGGGAAACGCAACTGCCCACCAACACAAATCAATTCCCAGTAACCAATAGACTACTCGCAAAATGGAAACAAATAGAGCAGGAAAGTGGAAAGCCACTCGTCATCATGCTCGACCAAGTAGAGGAAGTTTATACGCGCCCAATGGTCAGCCTGCCCGAAGGCTATCAGGAAAACGAAAATACAAAGGTAAACATAGGAGAGGCAGAAATTCAGGATTTTCTAATTGCCATCAAAGCCGTTTTTGATGATATTGCCCTTGCACCCAAAGGCAAATTGCTCTTGGGCTTTCGCAAGGAGTTCCAGCCAGACTTTGAGGAGTGGCTTAGGTTTTACAAACTGCCTCAAAATAAGGTGTTTATTGATATTTTGAAAAGAAATGAAATCATAGAAGTCGTACAAGGATTGACCACCGCAGAACGCCTCCAAAGAAATTACCGCGTCAGTATCGAGTCAGGCTTGGCAGAAATCATCGCAGACGACCTGCTGGAAGACAACGATTCCGCGATTGCACCCGTACTGCAAATGGTGCTGACCAAGCTATGGAAATCGTGTGAAAAAGAAGATACACGCATTTTTACCATTCAAAAATACCAAGAGATGAGGCGAGAAGGCTTGCTCATGGAAGATTTTGTAAAAGAGCAACTGCTCAAAATGAAAGAGTGGAATACTGCCGTAGAGCAATCGGGCTTTGTGTTAGATGTACTGATGCAGCATACCACGCGCTTTGGTACAGCAGGCACGCAAAGTCTTGAAAGTTTAAAAGAAATTTATGCTTATAAAGCCAAAACGTTATTGTTGGTCTTAGAAAAAGCCAAAGAACTTTATTTATTGGTAGATTTGGGCAAGCGCACAGGCTTGGCGCACGATACGCTTGCGCCCATTATCCAAGAGGAATACCGCAAATCTATGTATCCTGCACAGCGCGCACGCAGGCTATTGGACAACAAAATCGTCAATTTCGTACCGAACGACAAAAAAAGTAGCGTGCTGGACGAGAGGGAACTGGGCGTGGTAGAAGATGGTAAAAAAGGTATGACCATGCTGAACCAAAAAGAGCTGGATTTTATCGCGGCAAGTCAGAAACGAAGAAAAATTAACAAAACAAAGCGGCTTTGGAGGCGCATAGGCTTTGCTGCAAGTATTGTTGCCATTATTGGTTTTGCTATTTACTCCCAAATGCAAAGAAGTTTTGCTAAAAATGAACAAACGCGCGCAGAGGCAAGTCAGTTACTCACGCTGGCAGTCCAAAATGATGACCTCACCATGGCACTCCGATTGGCAGAACGCGCAGATAGCTTGGGCGCAAACATTGATGATAACTCGATGAAGGATAAGTTTATAGAAATTTTGGCAACCAATAGTTTTTACTATGACTACTGGGCAAGTGAGTTAGCAAGCGAAAAAGTGTGTATAGATGAAGAAGGAAGTAAATTTTTGTTTTTACAAGGGCAAAATTTATACATTAAAAATTGGAGTAACCAATACATTTTTGAGATGGAGGCAGCAGAAATCTATGATTATGACCTCTCTCCAGATGGCAAAAAAATACTCACTTCGGGTAGCGACTACGTGATAAGGCTCTGGGACATGAATCAAAAGCAACTGCTCGCCTTGGCAAACAGCAAGGAGAATGGCTACTCGCATAGCGTAGGTTTTCTAAAAAACGGTACTGGATTTTATATTTTTAATGATGTAGAGGTAAGGTTAATAGATTTCAAAGGCAGGGAGTTTTTTAAGTACAAAGCCAAATTTCCCAGTGAAACTATCCAAAAAATAAGCATCTCCCCCGACGGAGAAACCATGCTCATTTCTTCTTATATTTATACACCTTATAATAGTACGAACGAATTGAAAAATTGGGACATCAAAAAAAACCAACTGCGCTATCAAAAAACAGTAGCAGACTATGTCCAACAAATCGTTTTTGCACCCAATAGTGAGCAAATTTTGCTTGCGACGGATACTTTGGTAGTTTTAAAAAACATCAAAGGCGATACTTTGACAAAATGGAAACTGCCCAAAGAGCAAAAAATAACTGCTGCCTCCTTTGCCCCAAATAGTAAGCAGGTATTCACAGCCCACCAAAACAAAACCGTCAGGCAGTACGATATTGACCAAGCCATCAACAATTATAAGGCATTAACTTTTGATTATATTCTGCCTAACAGGGTGATTGAGAATGATATGCCCGTTGAGTCTATCAATGCTTTCGCCAATAATTGGTTTATTACAGTATGCAAGGAATCAGGAATTAAGTTTTGGAATCTGGAAAATAACTACCAAATTTTTTATACAGGAATTAACAATGGACTAAGCAAGGTTTCCTTTGCGCCTGATGGCAAAAAGTTTTATAATATGCTTGAGTTTGCAGTTTACTCAGATGTTTGGCAAATGAATGTAGATAGTAGCCATTTTGAAAAAACAGTATTAAATTTCAATCATTCAGACACGATGAGTACCCTCATCTACTTTGATGGCAAAAACACATTGTCTATTGATGACAGTATTCGCCTGTTGGACAGTGATTTCCGCACGCTCACGACTATTCCTATCCAAGTAAATAGTAATATTTTTAACTACAAATTATCTCCTGATAGTGAGCATTTTGTCATCAAATACGCAGATACTATCCAAGTATTTGACCAAACAGGCAAGTCCATCAATATCATCAAAGACAAAGGTGCAGATGCTTTCCTATCCCCTGACAATCAATACGTTGTGTCTATTAATGAGGTAGATGATGAGGAAAACACAACAGCAAGACTTTTTGCAGTCCAAAGCGGCAAACTTATCCAAACACTCAAAGGGCATACAGAACCCATCACTGCCATCAGTTTTTCGCCTGATAGCAAGTTACTCGTTACGGCAAGCAAGGAAGGTACGGCAAAAGTTTGGAATATACAAGGCGAGGAAATCGTTTCTTTGGTAGGACATTCGCAAGTCATCAATGCCGTATCTTTTTCTCCACAAGGCAATTACATTTTGACAGGTAGCGATGACTATACTGCGCGGCTCTGGAATTTGAACGGGGAAGAACTCAAAACCTACATTGCTCACAAGGTATCTTCGCTTGCTTTTGCGCCCGACGGTACACATTTTGTTACCGCAGGGACACACGACTTTAACCAAAATGACTTTTTTAATATTTCTATGAGCAAAAAAATGATACGTACAGCCAACAATATGATGATGTATGATGTAGAGGCACTGAACGCAAAGGATAAATATACGGTTAATTCTCTCATTTTGTGGGACATAAACCAAGATATACAGACATGGCTAAATACAGGTCGTATTTTTCAGTTCTATCTGACTGATTACTTGCTGGCGGGCGTTTCCATTTCCCCCAAAACGCTGCTCGCTTTAGACGACATCATCGAGCTAAACATCGCAGGCAGTTACTATTTAAGCCCCGCGCCGCTGAGTGGTGTATCACAAAAACAGCGTTTGAAATATGCCGAAGATTTTTTCGAGAAATCCTTAGAAATAAAACGAAGCGAAGAAGGAGTGATTGGCATTACCAATGTAATGGAAAGACAAACAGAACCCACTAACCTCAGCTTTTGGGATAGAATGATGAATACAGTTACGCTTAAAAAACGCACCAGAGGCAAGTTTGACGTAGATGAAATGCTCAATACCAAAGATACAGACGAGCTACAGCACTACATGGAATATATCTATGACAACAAACTCAATAAGGCAAAAAACAAGGCTGACTCCCTCAAATACTGGAATGGTTTGAAAAAAATTGCCAAAAAATCTTTGGACATCAGGCAAACACCTTTCGCGCTCAGTACACTCCAAAGTGCCAACTACGTACTTGGTGATGCCAAAGAAAATGTAAAAATGACATTTAATACCAGCCTCAAAGACATGAGAGCATTGGCAAACTTTTTTAGTGAAAAAGGTCAATTCAAAAAACAAAGCCTTATCGAATCCATCAAGGTTTTTGAATACATCTTGACCCAAATGAAACCCACTTCCGACGACTATAAAAATGCTGCCAAAGCCTACAACGAGCTGGCGTGGGAACAATTACAAGAGAAGGAAACCATCGAAGCAGAAAAATCCATCACACGCGGACTGGAACTGGACAAGGAAAATCGCTATCTGTATGTCAATCAGGTGCTTTTGTACCTCCATACCAATCGCAACGAGCCTGCAAAAAAAACCTATTTGTTACAAACCAAAAATGACAATATGCCCAATGAAGGCTCTTTCAAAGAAAGTGTAAGAGAAAAAATGGAAAAATTAGAAAGCAAAGGCATGAAACTCAGCGAAGCAACGAAAAAAGAACTGACGTGGCTGAAATGAGTAGTTATGAGTTGTCTTGTGTCTTGTCCTGAAATAAGTCCCTGATTAAAATGATAGTTCAAGAATACACAGCTTAGAAAATCTCATTAAAACAAAAGGAATTTCTTAAATATTGCTCATTCTACTAATTTTTGTTAATCTTGTTAAAAAAGGCAAACTAATTGTTTACTTATATTTGCTCGGCGCAATAGAAAAGTAAAACATCATAGACTTCTTTCAGAAGTAGCCAATTTCTCCCTCTCAGCAGGAGAGGGCGGGGCGACCTTCGCAGGGAGAGAGGCGATAAAAAAGCACTTTTGAAAGAAGTCTAATAACAAAGAAATACATGAAGCATTTATTGACAATTTTATTCTTTTTGGTGTGTTATCATGCACATTGTCAATTATTTACTAACTTTAATAGTAGTAACTCTGCTTTGCCTTTTGATAAGATTAATTGCCTCGTGATTGACCAAGAAGGCACAAAATGGATAGGAACAGACAATGGGTTTGCCGCACTTTTGCCCAATGAAGAATGGAAAATCTATAACAAACCCAATTCCATAGATACATTGCTCACTAAAATTACAGCCGTAACCATTGACAAACAAGGCAATAAATGGCTTGCTTCTTTTCGCGATAAAATCTATTTGATTAAGCTGGACAAAGCTGGTAACTACGTCATGCACAATGAAATACCTGTTTTTCAAAACAAAAATTATTACATCAACGACATCGCGATTGACCAAAATGGCAATAAGTGGCTTGCCACCAAAGCGGGCGGCGTGTGGCAGATAGACAGTCAAGGAAAGTGGTTTTGCTATGACCAAAGCATTGTGCTTGAATTTATGACGGACGAAATCAATGCGGTTGCCGTAGATGAAAAAAATGAAAAATGGATTGCCTCTGCCGCAGGACTTTGGAGTACGCAAGACGGCAAGGAATGGACTCCTTACGAGATTTTTGACAATATCACAACCGTAGAGGTAGATGCCAAAGGAAGCGTTTGTATTGGGGTTTCCGACAAAAAAGGGAAGCAAAAACTGTATTGTAACAATGAGCTTTTCAAACTTGCCAAAGATTTTAGCAGTAACAAATACTTCAAAATCAAAGACTTAACTATTGATAGAGAAGGAATCGTGTGGGCGGTGGGAACAGGCATCGCGCGCTACCAAAACAATGAGAGAAACCTATTTGACCTGAATACTACTGAGTTTACGAGCAATCTGGCGACTTGTGTAGAGTTTGAGGACAGCAAGGGCGTGCTTTGGATTGGCACTGCGGACAAAGGGCTTTATCGCTTGGGCATTTACGAAGAAAAACAACAGGTAGAGGTAGATAGTCTGGCGAGTAAGCAACCCCAAATTAACAATAACCCAAATCTTGGAAACTTGAACCTGAAAACGGTCAAGGTAGAAAAAATAGAACCCACAGAGGAAAAAGTGGAGTTTGAAAATGAGGAGTTAGCCACCACCAACAAGACAATTACAGTTACGCCAACAGTAGAAAACAAAACACCAATTTCACTCAATACTGTCAAAATAGAAAAAATAACGTCTGTTGCTGACTCTCTCGAAGATGCCAACGCTACGGTGGTCATTAACAACAAAACGGTGAAAAAGGGCGAAATTGTCAATTTGGAGAATATTCAGTTCAAAAAAGCAAGTTTCGAACTCAGTAGTACAAGCGGTGTAGAAACGCTTTTGTATTTTATGAAAGACAACCCCGAAGTACAAATAGAGCTTTCGGGACATACAGAAAAAAATCCTGACAAAGACCACCCCGACTACAAACGACTCAGCCAAATCTACCTCGAACTTTCCAAAAAACGTGTAGAAACAGTTGCTAAGTATCTCATTAGCAAAGGTATAGAGCCAGTACGCATCATTACCAAAGCCTACGGAGGTGAAAAACCACTTTTTAATTATTCGACGGAAAGAAATAGACGCGTGGAGATGCGAATCCTGAAAATTAAATAGGAAATAAGCTAAACTGCCTCTACAAAATACTGCACTATGCCCACAAACCAAGTAGCAGAAGAAACATATTTGCTGGCTATTTTTTTTAACTTTTCCAAGATGCGGTAGGTACGCACTTTGGCATTGTTCTCACTAATGTCCAAGATGAAGGCAACCTCTTTGAAGGGTCTATCTTCGAAAAAACGCAATTCCAGTATTTGTACTTCGTCCTCGTCCAGTTCTTCTAAAAGTCTGCCAATCAGGTCTGATTTGTCCGAATCATCAATAGAGGCTTCTTTGAAAACATTGTTTATTTCTGCATCTTCGACACTAATCACGCGTTGAAACTGTGAGCCTCTGTAAAATTCATTGATTTGGTTGGTTGCTATTCGGTAGAGCCAAGCAGAGAAAGGGAGTCCATAAAATTTGTACTTTTCTAAGTTTAGCATTGCCTTCAAAAATACCTGAGAAACAAGGTCTGCGGTCGTTGTTTTGTCTTCTACGCGCCGAAGCACAAACAGAAAAATCTGTTTATAATATTTCTCATACAGCGAGCCAAATACTTCGGGTTTTGCTATGGCTTTTTTGATGAGTTCATATTCTTCAATAATCTCTTTTTCTGATTGATGCAAGGGAAAATTGGGTTTGATATGTTTGGAGAAGACCTACTAAGTTATGAAAGTAAATATAGAAAAACTTTTTAAAAAACCGCCTTTATTAACATTTGGAAACATTAATTGGGAGAAAATAACAAATGGGAGGGAATGCTCGAAAAGGTAGTTCTTGAAAAGTGTTGATAATAAAAACTAAGCATACTTTTTTGTATTTTTGTGTTCCTTAGTCATAAAAACCAAAAAGAATATGCTTAGTGTTACAAAGACGGTTCGCCGCCGCAATAGAAAAATGTTCACATTGTTCAAGTAAAAACATGGTAAAAAGCAGAGATACTGGGTAACTTTGAGAGCAAGGATAACAAGATACATTAGAAAAAGCCTATCTTTTTCTCGCAACTTGCGTTATCACCACTTAGTAACTAAAATGCTCATTGTAGATTATAACCAAACGTGTTCATCAACACTTTTTTGATAACTACCAAATTTTTGTGATGATTAAAAATACGTTTCTTTATTCATCATCTTCCTCTTCGCCAAACTTAGGCATAGAGAACATTCCACCCAGTAAGTCCTTGAACTGCAAGCCTCTCTCCAAAAATTTCTTGCTCAACATTGAGTATTCTGCCAAGCCATGCAAGGCAAATTCCATCATAAAAACCTGCTCATTTTCAGGAAGATTGGGCGTTAATTTGCTCTTAATCAGCTCACTCAGCCCTGGAATCGTATAAAGCACATTTTTGTATTCCTGATTGGTAGCCTCGTTCATCAAATCTACCTGCTCGCCATCACCAAACCAATCTGTAATTTTCTTGTAAACGTTATTTTGTTTTTTCTTTTCTTTTTCAGGTTCTGGAAAATAATCCAAAAACAAAGTTCTAATGGATTTACCAAGCAGATTTTGCGCTACAATCGCCGCGCCTTCCTGCTCGCCCTCATAGACCAATTCTACTTTTCCCGCGATGGCAGGCACTACCCCCCAAAAATCGCCTACGCGTACAGAAGTCTTTAATTCTGAATTGATGAGCATACGTCTTTCTGCGGCACTGAGCAGATTTTCGTAAGCAGAAATCGTCAAACGAGCAGAAACACCGCTTTTGGCATCTACGTACTCACTTTTGCGTGCTTCCACTGCGATTTGCTCTATCAAGTCTTTCGCCAAGTCTGGAACAAAAATGCTTCCACCTTGTTCAGGCTTTACATCTGCCTCTTGTTGCGTGATTTTTCGCCCAATCTTAATGTCTTTGGGATAATGTGTAAGTATCTGACTATCAATGCGGTCTTTGAGAGGCGTAACGATACTGCCGCGATTGGTGTAATCTTCTGGATTGGCAGTAAAAATAAACTGAATATCCAATGGCAGGCGCAACTTGAAGCCGCGAATCTGAATATCACCCTCTTGCAAAATATTGAACAAAGCTACTTGGATACGCGCTTGCAAATCTGGTAACTCATTGATAACGAACAAACAGCGATGCGAACGTGGAATCAATCCATAGTGAATCACGCGTTCGTCAGAATAGGGCAGTTTCAGGGTTGCCGCCTTGATGGGGTCTGCATCACCTATCAAATCCGCAATGGTAACATCGGGCGTTGCTAATTTTTCGGTATAGCGGTCTTCGCGAGCAAGCCACGCAATCGGCGTGCTATCTCCATGCTCGGCAATGAGGTCTTTGGCAAAACGAGAAAGTGGCAAAAGTGGGTCATCATTGAGTTCTGAATCCTTGACCACAGGAATATACTCGTCCAGCAGGTAAATCATCAAGCGCGCAATTCGCGTCTTTGCCTGCCCGCGCAAGCCCAAAAAATTGATGTTGTGCATAGAGAGAATGGCGCGTTGGAGGTCTGGAATAACGGTATCTTGGTAGCCATGAATCCCCGAAAACACGTCTTGCTTATTTTTGAGGGCATAAATCAGGTTGTCGCGTAGCTCTTGCTTGATGGACTTTGATTCGTAGCCTGTTGCCTTGAGTTCGCCCAAGGTTTTGATTTTGATAAGTTCTGATGAAGGAATTTGTGCGTATTTCATATATTAATCTTCTTGTTTCGAGTATGTTATGGAGTGAAAATATCAAAAAATTTACTTTTCAAATATACTACATAAAAGTAAGTTTTACACCTTTTTGTTTGGAGTTGTTTGAAAAAGTATGGACGGCATTAAAAAAAACAAAAAGCGTTTGAATTTTTGATGCCGTTGTTGCGTGTTTTCACCAACAACAAGCAAACAGAAAGCGTTTGAACTTTTTAGTTTCAAACGCTTTTAAAATAATCAATAAGTAATTATGAATTATTAGCGGTTCGCCGCTGCGATTATAAATTATGAATTAATTTAACTGACTAATAATCAATATTTTGTGTAATAATTATAATAGATAACTTGCTTAAATAATTGCAGTTTGCAAGCCCGTTAGGGCTTAAATATTGGTAGTAGTAGCAAAGTATCCTCTCATCTCTACAAGCCTTATAGAGGCTTAATACGGTTCGCCACTGCGATTGAACTCCTACGGAGTTCTTAAAATATTGAATATCAAATTTTTATTACCAATATAAAACACCTAACGGCGTTTTTAATCTGCAAGATGTCTAATACAAACTAATTTTGTACATCTACTTAACAAAAATAAATTTATGCTATAATCATTGTTTAAAGTATTGATTATTAGTTTTTTATAGTAATTAGTAATTCATAATTAGTAATTAATATACTTACTTCTTTGCCTTATCTACGACCAATCTTTGTTCGCGATTAGCTACTTCCCATGCCGTAGAAAAAATAAGTCGAGCTATTTTTTCCATCTTGTCAAAGTTAATTTTTTCGAAGTCATCAGTAGGTTGGTGATAGTCCTCATGCGTACCGTTGAAGTAAAAAATCACAGGAATATTGTGTTTGGCAAAATTATAGTGGTCAGAACGATAGTAAAAACGTTCTGGGTCATCTGCGCTATTATAGCGGTAATCAAGCTCCACGTCTGGCGAATATTTCTTTGCTGTTTCCTCACTCAGTTGGTGCAGTTCCGAAGAAAGCATATCAGAACCAATGATATAGATGTAATTTGGCTGGTTTTTATGCTTTTCATCTACGCGCCCCACCATATCGATATTGAGGTCAGCAACGGTGGAACTCAAAGGGAAAATAGGATTTTCTGAGTAATATTCTGAGCCAAGTAATCCTTTTTCCTCGCCTGTAACGGTCATAAACAAAATACTGCGGCGTGGAGATTTGCCTTCTGCTTTTGCTTTGGCAAATGCCTCTGCTATCTCCAAAACGGTAACTGTGCCTGAACCGTCATCGTCTGCGCCATTGTTGATTTTGCCATCTACAATGCCAATATGGTCGTAGTGCGCCGTAACCACCAATAATTCATCTTTTTTGTCTGTTCCTTCCATGTAGCCCAATACATTTTCCGAAGAAACAGGCTCTATTTTGCGGTCAGATTTGATGATAATTGTGCTTTTGAACTGACCTGCGGTAGTTTTAGCTTCCTTGTCCATCAAATCCACTGCTTTTTTAAACTTTTTGGGTTTTACACCAAGCAAAACAGGGATATTATCAGGTGAGGTGAGCAAAAAAGCAATATCGCTTTCCTCTTGGGCAGAAGCCAAGCCAAGCGAAGGCGCGGCAAGATAGCCTCTGTAACGCCCCAAAGTTTGCTTGAAAGTAGCATCGGTATCGTACGCAATAAAAATCCCTTTTGCCCCTTTTTTCTTTGCTGTTTGCAGTTTACTGCCTGTTTCTCCTGCTTTTGAGGGTTTTTCTCCTTTGGAAATCAGGAACTTACCGTCTGCTGTTTTAGGTTCGTTGGCAAGAACGACTACAAATTTGCCTTTCACGTCTATGTCTTTGTAGTCCGAATACGCCTCATTATCAATGCCATAGCCCGCAAAAACCAATTCTATGGTTTCTTCTCCTTTGGTAGCAAAATCGCCATAAGTAAAATAGTCTTCAAAGTGTTTTAGCGTTTTTTTCTTTGCCTTTATGTACACTTCGCCCCAGCTTTTCTTTGCGAGCTTAACTTCCTGATAATAAGGATTTTGAACGCCTTTGACGGGTCCAGCCAAGCCCAAACTTTGAAAATGATTTTTGATGTACTCTGCCGCCATGCGCTGTCCTTTTTCACCCGTTTCCCTGCCTTCGTACTCATCAGAAGCAAGGATTTTGAGGTGCTTAGAGAGGTCGTCTTTGCTGATAGTGCCAGCAAACTTCACAGCGTCAGGGTTTTGTGCCTGCGCTACTATGCTAAAAACCAATGAAATGGTCAATAAAAATATTTTTTTCATAATCAATAAAATATGTTGTTTTGGGCAAAGGTAAGGATTGTTTGTATTTCTTCGCGCATTATCACAAAAGTTAGGTTTAAATTGCTGTTTTTTTCTAAAAATAGATGGATTTATAAAGTATGTTTGTAAATTGAGTTTTAAGTAAATAATTACTCAAATTAAATAATATATTTGCCTTATTGATATTCAAGAATAAACCGTTCTTCACTTAACGAGTAGCTCCACGCCAATTCCATTGCGGCTTAAAAGGCGTAGTTAAAGATAACCCCTCGCTTTAGCGGGGGGAACTACTAATCCCAAAGAACGAATATTTGTTGAAACCTAATTAGGCAAATCATTGTTTTTCAAATACTTAATTCGCCTAAAGACGAATATACATTTTGCATATATACTTAGCTAAAGACTATATACAAATTTCATTATTTTTTTACAATTCATTTTTTAATCTTATGAACTCAAAAACAATACTTTTCCTGTGTTGCTCATTTTTTTTGGGGAGTAACCTTTTCGCCCAAGCTCCCTCGCCTGCGCCTGCTCAGAAAATGCCCATCTTGATTCAAGGCGCGACGATTCACGTAGGGAACGGACAAATCATAGAAAAGGGCGATATTCGCATTGAAAATGGAAAAATCACCTATGTAGGTGTTTCCCAACAAATGAGTACCATGGACGCAGAGGTGATTCGTGCCGAAGGAAAGCACGTTTATCCTGGGCTGATTTTGCTCAATACGGTATTAGGATTAACCGAAATTAATGCCGTCCGCGCGACGGTAGATGAAGGCGAAACAGGTGGAATCACGCCGCACGTGCGTTCTATTATCGCCTATAATACTGATTCTGAGGTGATTCCTGTTACGCGAAGCAATGGCATTTTGCTGGCACAGGTTACGCCCCAAGGCGGCTTGGTGTCTGGCACTTCTTCGGTTGTGCAGCTGGACGCGTGGAACTGGGAAGATGCCGCATTCAAGACAGATGAAGGCTTGCATATCAACTGGGTGGCGATGTTCCAACGTCCCAATTTTTTCTCAGGAGAAACCACGATTCGCAAAAACGAAAGGCGCAAAGAAATATTGCAACAGGCTGATATTCTGTTCAAAGAAGCATACGGCTACACCCAAATCAGCAATCCAAATCCTGTCAATGCGCGTTTGGAGGCAATGAAGGGGCTGTACGACGGCTCAAAAAAATTGTATATTCACGCAGACAATGCCAAGGAAATTATGGAAGCCGTAAAGTTTGCCCAAGACAACAAGGTGAAAAATATCGTCATCGTGGGTGGTTATCAGGCATATATGATTACTGATTTTTTGAAAAATAACGCGATTTCGGTCATATTGAACCATACTTTTAACCTTCCGCAGCGCGTAGATGATGAGGTAGATTTGCCCTACAAATTGCCGTTTCTATTGCAAAAAGCAGGAGTCAAATTTGCGCTTGGCTACGAGGACAATCATACGCAAGCGCGTAACTTGCCCTTTGCCGCAGGACTCGCCGCTGGGCATGGACTGACCAAAGAGGAGGCTCTGACCAGTATTACACTCTCTCCTGCACAGATTTTGGGCATTGCAGACCGCACTGGCTCATTGGAAAAAGGCAAGGACGGCACACTGATTATTTCCGAAGGCGACATTCTGGACATGAGAACGAGCAAGGTTACACACGCCTTTATTCAGGGAAGAAAACTTAACTTGGACGATAGGCACAAGCGTTTGTACGAGAAGTTTAAAAACAAAACAGATAAGTAAATCATTGATAAAGAGATAATTAAAAAGAGAAGTCAAATTTTTTGGCTTCTCTTTTTATATTTTTATTCCCCTGGGTGATAGCTTTTTTCTACAAACTTCAAGACATCTTCCTTGTAAAAAAGCACTTCTTTGAACTTGCCTTTGGTGTACATTTCTGCTTGGTCAGCAAAGTGTGTAGAGGTAGGATTTCCGCTTTGTCCGCCTGCGAGGAGTGATTTTGCTTTTACTTTTTCGCCAAATTCTACCGCACAGACGAAGCTATTGCCGTTTACACCATATCTTTTATTGGTTTGTGGGGAGTAGCGGCTGGTGTAGGAAGGCAACATTCCCCAGACTGAGGAGGCAAAAGCCACAGGTAAACTGGGCTTGGAGTCGTCATATTTTTGGTCAATGTCTGAGGAGATTCTTTGGAAACGGTTGATTTCGCCCCACGCCACTTGCCATCTACCAAATTTGGTGTTTAACTCTTTGAGTGTTTCCAGCAAAGGTGATAACAAATCGTTGGCGGGTGCATTTTTGACGAAATAAAGCGTTTTTTCTACTTGGTCAGCTTCATCGTCATCTTCTATTTTTGTTCGTTGGATAGCAGGGAGGAGTTTTTGCCCCCATTCTATTGCCAATGTAGTGGCAATAGATTTTTCACTGCACTGATAATCCCAATTTTTTAGCACCATAATTGCGCCAATGAGGTGCGCGTACAGCGAATCAGAATAACGCACATTTTTCTCAAATGCTTGGACGAGCGCAGGGACAAGTACCTCAAAAGCAGCGAGATTGGTGTTGTAGCCTGCGGAAATCACCTTGTCTATGGTGTATTTTTGTTCCCTGCCCAATACTTTTACGGCATTGATTCCTCTGAAATTTTCTCCGTCAGGAGCCATGTATTTAGGGTAATTTTCGGGTTTTGGGCTGTAACTTCCTGCCATAGTAAAAGGCGTAGAATTGCAGTTTTGTAGCCAGCCATTAGGCGGATTGTAGGCGTGTACGGATTCCGCGACCTTGTGCAGCCCTTTCCATTCCGTAGCTGAAATGCTACCATCTACGGGTTTTGTCCAGTCGTATTTGGTATCTCTGATGGGCAGAAAATTTCCATGCCAGTAGGCGATATTGCCTTCAGCATCAGCATAAACCGTATTATTGGAGGTGTTGGACAGAAGGTTCATGGTCTTTTGGTAATCTGCAAAACTCCTTGCTTTTGTACGTTGCCAGCTCTGAATCAAGCCACTTAGCGAACGATTATTTGCCTTCATGCTTAACCATTTCCCTTCGTGCTTTGCCATGATGGGTCCGTGATGCGTAAAAAGCGCACGAATTGTTTTGGAGGCAATTTTCCCTTCTTTTTGATAGCGCAAAATTATTTTTTTCTCTACAACTGGTTTTTGTGATTTATCATATTCATAAAACCATTTATCTCCTTTTTGACTTACTTTTTCAATATAAGTATCTGAAATATCTGTATAGTTTGAGGTATGAATCCAGCCACACTTTTCGTTAAATCCTTGATAAACAAAGAATTGCCCCCAAGTTACTGCGCCATAAACGTTCAAACCTTCCTCGCTAACCATGTGGACTTCGGGACGAAAGTAAAAAGTAACGTGTGGATTGATGTATAAAATTGCTTTGCCTGATTCGGTAATTTTGGGTGCAAAAGCAAACCCATTTGAGCCTGTGAGGACTTCTTCCTTGCCGATTTGTTCTTCGTTTTCTGGCTTATTTTTGAGCAAACCAGTAGAAATATCGCCCGAATAAAACTGTTGGAGGTCATTGGCAGTAAGGTCAGCCGTATTGATAGCACCAATGCTTCCGTCCGTCCAGAGCAAGGGAAACCACGCCCGAAATTTTTTCAAAAGCACAGGTTTTACACTTGGATTTTTGTAAAGGTAAAAATTGATGCCGTCAGCGTAGGCGTTCAGGAGTTTTTTGAGCCAAGTAGGAGATTTTTTGTAGTCAGTCATTGCTTCTGTGGAATCTATCACCATTCGCATCAGCAAATCATTGTAAATTTGCGACTCGCCTTTGACCTCCGCAGTGCGTCCCAGCTTTTCTATGTAGTTCATTTCCACCCTTTTAAAATCGTCTTCACACTGCGCGTAGAGCAAACCAAAAACAGCATCAGCGTCCGTTTTGCCATAGATGTGCGGAATCCCCCATTTGTCGCGGAGAATGGTAACTTGCTTTGCCTGTTTTTCCCAACGGGCAATTTCTTCTCTGCTAAAATTTTGGGCAAAAAGAGCCGCAGGAAGTAAGAAAAATAGAAAAATGAGTGATTTTTTCATAACAAAACAGCAGTTTAGTTTTTGACGTTTCATTTTAGTAGTTTTAGCACACAGATGACGCAGATTTTTACGGATAATAACACAAGATTTTTGTTTTTTTAATGTTTTTCTATTAGACATATTGCAGATTAAAAACGCCGTTAGGTGTTTGATGTTGGTAGTAGTAAATAAATGATATTCAATGTATTATGAACTCCGTAGGAGTTCAATCGCAGCGGTGAACCGTATTAAGCCCCTACGAGGCTTATTAAAAACAAGGTAGAGCTTTAGTACCGCAACGGCGAACCGTCAACATTTAAGCCCTAACAGGCTTGCAAACTGTAATTATTTAAGCAAGTGTTCTATTCACTCTTACTTTCTTCTTTCAAAAGCAATTCCATGTCTTTCATCAACAAATCTACCTTATCTGCCTTCGTTCCGTCATAATAACCTCTGATTCTGCGCTGCTTGTCTATGAGTACAAATGCGCCACTGTGGATAAAACCGCCCGCTTCGTTTGCGTCTTCTTTGGCAGAAACAAAATAGGCTTTTTCGGCAATCTCATAAATTTTATCTTTGTCGCCCGTTACGAAGCTCCATTGCTTGGTATCTACCTGTAAACGAGTGGCATAGTCCTTCAAAAGTGCTACTGTATCGTGGCGCGGGTCTATCGTGTGCGAAAGAATTTTGACCTCTGTATTGTTTTTAAAATGCTGATGTAAGCGAAGCATTTGCGTTTTCATAATGGGGCAAATGGTGGGGCAGGACGTAAAAAAGAAATCTGCTACATAGATTTGGTTTTGGAAGTCCGCAGGCGTAACTGCTTGACTGTCTTGGTTTATGAAGCTAAAATCTGGAATTTGAAAATAAACAGTATCTATTATTTCCTTGCCATCGACTATCTTGCTCGCGGTTGTTTTCTCCCCCAAAATGGGCAATCTGCGCTCTTGGGGCGAGCAAGCGCAATACAGAGTGAGCAATGAACCGTAAGTGATGAGCAATAAAACGTTAGAAAAATAATGTTTGATGTATATTGAAATTTTCATGGTGCTGAAAGTGTTTGATTTGTGCAAAAATACAAAAAAATTCATACTTTTGCTCAAAGGGACAAAATAGACTTTTTCATACATTTTATGTCAGACTATACTTTATTAATGTTATTGATAATTATTCCTGTGGCGGTAACGATGGGCTTGGTCATCTCGAAAATAGTACAAGCCTTTGGGGGCGGCAGGAATGTCAGAAACCATGAAAGCTACCTGATGGAAAACAAAATCCAAGAGCTACAACAACGCGTGGAAAACTTAGAAACCATCATCACCAGCATCGATTCGGACTTGCTCGAAGGCGTGATTAAGATGCAAAACGTGAACAATCCTAAGCTGAACCAGCAGAAAGCGCAACGACTGTCAAATAGCGCAGAAAATAAAAGTGATATTCCTTTGGACGAAAACTTCAAAATGATTCTCAACAAAATTTTGATGAAAGTAGATAACTTTTTAGAAGATAAAAAAAATGACAAATAACCCAATTCAAGTAGGCTGTTTTCCCCCTTTGGAGGGGGTAGGGGGGAGGAAAAAGCATCAAAATAAAGTTTATCACAAAAGATTTCAGAGAACCAAGACGTTTAATTCAACCCATAATTTTTAAAGTTTTTGCATCAAATGAAATTATTTTTTATTTTTATTTTCTCGATAATCAATGTTTTACCTGTTTTTGCCCAAGCCAAGTGCGAAGGCGTAACCATCTGGGAAGTGCGTTTGGAAAATGGGAAGCAAGTACGCACCAAATATGTGGCAAACAAACTTTGCAAAGATGCCAAAGGCAACATGGTAGAGCAAAGTGAGTACGGGCAGGGGCGAGAGCTGCACTACCAAAAAAATGAATATGATGCTCAAAATAGGCTACAAAAAGAATATTACAGGCATGGCTACGAAGGCAATGACGGTGGCGAAGGTACAATTTCTTACCAATATGTGGGCAATAATAAAACACTGATAAATTATGTGGCGGCTAATTTTACCCGAAAAACGGAGGTAATCGAAACTAAAAATGCCAAAAAGCAGGTCATCAAAAGAGTGGAAAATATGACTTCGGAAAGCAAGGTTTTGCCTGAATACAACCGCAAAGACAAAACTACGCTTACTTACGAATATGCTCAGAATGATTCTATTCTCAAAAAAATCACTGAAACCGCAACGACGATGACCACCGAATTTTATCAGTACGAGGGAAAGCTACGCACGCGCTACGAATACAGGTACGCAGAAGGCAAGCAAACCAATATGCACAAAGTTACCACTTATAAATATGATTCTCAGAAAAGAAATGTGGAAGAAAGAACCTTCGATATGCCTGCTTATTTGACCAAATCCTTGAAAATCAATACGTACAGCAATGACAAATTGGTAGAAAAGCAAGAAACAGAATACACCAACTTTGCAGAAAAAAAAATTACCTATCAATACACCAATCAGTTTTTTTATGATGAAAAAGGTGAATTAGCAAGAGAAAAATACACCTACCTTAATATCAATGGCGACAAGGAAACTGATGAAAAACAGTACGTTACGCAAGGAAAGCAAAAAACAATAACCATCATACATTACCAAAACCAAGAAAAAACAAAGCGCACCAAAGAAGTACAAACCTATCAAGGTGATAAGTTGATAAAATCAGAAATCTACACAGAGGAGCAGTTAGATTATATCTTAGAATATGAATATTTGAAGTAAATTTTGCTTATTTTACTCATTGCGCGCCATTTCCCTTTTCACGTCGCGTTCTTTGATGGTTTCGCGCTTATCAAACAATTTTTTACCTTTGGCAATCGCGATTTCTAACTTTGCCAAGCCTTTGTCATTCACAAAAAGGTGCGTAGGGACTACGGTTAGCCCCACATTATTGAGTTCGTTTTGGATACGGCGCAACTCTCGCTTTTTGAGGAGTAACTTTCTATCTGCTTTGGCTACGTGATTGTAATACGTTCCTTTTTCGTATTCGGTAATATTCATGTCGCGCACGTAAAACTCTCCATTGTCAAAGAGGCAGTACGACGCGTCTAAGTTCACCTTGCCCAATCGAATCGACTTGATTTCAGAACCTTTGAGCTGGATTCCTGCTGTATATTTATCTAAAAATTGGTATTCGAAAGACGCTTTTTTGTTGCGAATACTTACATTTTTGAGGATTCTATCTTTGAGTTTCGTCATTTTTTTGTATTATTTCTATCCATTTGGTATGGTGGTGGTTATATTCTGCATAATAAAAGTTATTTTCTTGCTTCTTGATAGCAAAAAGCCCCGCCATATTGGGGAGTTGCCAGTGCGCTAACCTTGCCAACTCTTCCCCATATACAAAGCGAACTTCCAGCAAAACAGTTCCATTTTTCATCTGTTGTAAGATTTGATAGGTCAGTTTTGCCATCGTTTGGTTATCTTTGATGGGCGAATATAGGTAAATAAAATCAACATTTGCGTATATCTGGGGCGAAATTAGAAAAGCGTCTTGGTGAATAATTTGTATTTGCTGATTTTGTATCAATGTTTGCAAATTTTGTGTGGCAAGTGGCACTAAATCAGCTGAATACTCGATGCCCACCGCCTTGTCAAACCCCAAGCAAAGTGCCGCAAAAAGTTTTTCTCCATTGCCCGCGCCTACGTCCATAAAAACTTGATGCTCGTCAGTTTTCAATAGCTTCACATTTTCGTAAAATCGCGACAAATCGTATAAAATCCCCGCCCAGTAGTCTTCATTCCGCGTTTCTAAGTTGTTCGCCATGCCCGCGCATGCCGCTTGCACCAGCCCAATATTCTGTGCTTCATTTTTACTTTGCCTACAAAAATAAACCACCTCAGCCAGCTCCACTTTCGCGCTGTCCAAGAGATAAATCACCTCGCGCACCTGAGCATTGACATCAAGTTTCTCTAAAAACAACCCCTTTTCAGCAGACAAAAGGTTTTCTTCTGTCTTTGATTGTTCTTTTTTTTGTTCACACCCCCCCAAAACGACCAAAAGTAAACCAGTGCTAAAAAGATAAACCATCAAATTTTTCATTTTATTTTTTTTGAAACTAAGCAATTCAACAAAATTAAACATTCTTAAAAAAATACAACATATAAATCTGACAGTCTTAAAATATTTTAAAACCAATGATTTTGAAATTACATAGTAAATGCTATCTTTGTCTTTTACCTTTTTGCTTTATTTTTTTTGAAAATAACATGAAAAACTATATTAATGTCATTATTATTTGCCTCACAGTTATTATTTCTATTTTTATTTTTACGCGCCCCCTCAAAGATTTTCTCCAACGTGCTGATAACATAGTAGTTACAGGTTTAGCAAAAAAAGATTTCACCTCTGATTTGATTGTTTGGAATGGTTCTTTTTCTCGCAAATCAGGTACGATTCAAGAGGCATACGGCTTGCTCAAAAAAGACTTAGAAATTATCAAAAAATATTTTGCGGACAAAGGGCTTGGTGAGCAAGAAGTAGTTTTTTCTTCAGTCAATATCAATAAAATGTTTAAACCTGTCGAAAAACAAGGTGGCTATGGCTACATGGACGTTTTTGATGGCTATACACTTACGCAAGACATTCAGATTGAATCCAAAGAGATAGAAAAAATAGAGAAAATCTCAAGAGAAATTACCGAATTGATTGATTTGGGGGTGGAACTTTACTCGCCCAAGCCACAGTATTATTATACCAAACTCTCCGAACTCAAGCTGGAAATGCTTGCCAGTGCTACACAAGATGCACGCGTGAGGGCTGAAAAGATTGCAGAAAACGCAGGGAGCAAGATAGGGAATTTGCAAAGCGCAGACATGGGCATTTTTCAGATTACAGCCCAAAATTCATCAGAAAATTATAGCTGGGGCGGCACTTTTAACACAGATGCCAAGCGAAAAACAGCTTCAATCACCGTAAAATTGACCTTTAAAATCGAATAACACTTTATAAAATCCAATAATAATGATGACTTCACCCATAAAACAAGAGGTATCTCTTTTATCATTTAATACCTTTGGTATAGAAGCGAAGGCGCGCTATTTTGTGGAAGTTACCTCCATCGAGGCACTCAAAGCAATCCTTTTAGACCCTGATTATCAAGCCATTCCAAAGCTAATTCTTGGTGGTGGGAGTAATCTTCTTTTCACCCAAGATTTTGATGGATTGGTGATTAAAATGGGCATCAAAGGCATCGAGAAAATGCGTGAAGACAATGAAAATATATGGGTAAAAGTGGGCGCAGGCGAAAATTGGCACGATTTCGTGGTGTATTGCTTAGAACAGGGCTGGTATGGCGTAGAAAATTTGTCCTTAATTTATGGAACGGTGGGTGCTGCGCCCATGCAAAATATTGGGGCGTATGGTGTAGAGCTAAAAGATATTTTTGACCTGCTCATCGCCATAGACAGAGAAACAGGGAATCAACAATTTTTTACCCATGCTGACTGTAAGTTTGGTTACAGAGAAAGCGTTTTCAAAAGCGAACTCAAAGACAAATATGTAATTGCCGAAGTCATTTTCCATTTGTCTAAAAAGCCACAAATCAATACTTCCTATGGCACAATCCAGCAAACCTTAGTGGAAATGGGCATCAGCCAACCCACGCCTAAGGCTGTTAGCGAGGCGGTCATCAGGATTCGTAAAAGCAAACTGCCTAATCCAGAGCAAGTTGGGAACGCAGGAAGTTTTTTTAAAAACCCCGAAATTCTCAAATCTCATTTTGAAAATCTCAGAGAGCAATATCCCAATATGCCAAGCTATCCTGCGGGAGAGCAAAAAGTGAAAGTGCCTGCGGGCTGGCTCATAGAGCAGTGTGGCTGGAAAGGTCGCAAAGTGGGCAACACAGGCGCACACAAAGACCAAGCCTTAGTAATTGTAAACTATGGAATGGCTACTGGATTAGAAATCAGCGAATTAGCAACTAAAATCCAAGCCTCTGTCTTGGAAAAATTTGGTATCCAATTACACACAGAAGTAAATATCGTTTAGCAATCGCCTTTTACTTTTGTACTTTAAACAAGGAATCTACAAATTCTTTGCGATTAAAAATCTGTAAATCATCTATTTTTTCCCCCACGCCAATATACTTGACGGGAATCTTGAATTGGTCAGAAATACCAATGACTACTCCGCCTTTTGCTGTACCATCTAACTTGGTGATTGCCAGCGCAGTAACCTCTGTAGCCTGTGTAAATTCTTTTGCTTGAATAAAGGCATTTTGCCCTGTACTTCCGTCCAACACCAGCAAAACTTCATGCGGCACATTATCAGAAACCTTCTGCATCACACGTTTGATTTTGGTAAGCTCGTTCATCAGCCCAACTTTGGTGTGCAAACGACCTGCCGTATCCACAATCACCACATCTGCTTCCATTTCCACGCCTTTTTTTACCGCATCATACGCTACCGAAGCAGGGTCAGCGTTCATGCCATGCTCGATTACAGGCACGCCCACGCGCTGTCCCCACAGTTTGAGTTGCTCCACCGCCGCCGCGCGAAAAGTATCTCCTGCCCCCAGCACCACTTTATTTCCTTTTTTGAGAAATTGTGCTGCCAGCTTGCCTATTGTTGTCGTTTTCCCCACCCCATTCACCCCGACTACCATAATCACATACGGCTTTTTGACATCAGGAATTGTAAAATCAGCTAAGTCCTCACTCTTATTTTCCATGAGTAGTGCGGCAATTTCTTCGCGAAGAATCTTGTCTAACTCATTGGTATTTAGATATTTGTCTTTGGCGACGCGTATTTCTATTCTCTTTATGATTTTGAGTGTAGTATCCACGCCCACATCAGCAGTTACCAAAATATTTTCCAATTCGTCTAAAATTTCTTCGTCGACGACTGATTTGCCGACAAGAGCCTTGCTGAGTTTGGTAAAAATATTTTGACTTGTTTTTTCTAAACCCTTGTCTAAGGATTCTTTCTTTTCTTTGGAAAAAAAGTTAAAAATACCCATCTTGTTTGGAAGCGTTGGGCTACAACGCGATAATTTTGGTTTGTGCTTTATGCCTAACGCCTGCAAATCAAGCGTTCTATCGTCCACAAAAATAAAAAAAGTCCCTACAAAATGGGGACTTTATGCCAAAAAACATGAGTAAATTATGAAACTGGATTACTTTCCAGCCATAATTTGCTTTGCTTCTTCTTCCTTCATAATCTCTTCCTTGAAAGTATAAGCACCTGTTTTTGGTGATTTTACCGCCCGAATAATCTTTGCGTACTTCACGCCGCCTTCTGTTTTCAATGTCGCAACTACTTTCTTTGCCATGATTTTAAGATATTTAAAAGTTCAAGAATACGAAATTACTTGATTTCTTTGTGAACAGTGTACTTCTTCATGATAGAATTATATTTTTTTAATTCTAACCTTTCAGTTGTATTTTTTCTATTTTTGGTAGAGATATATCTTGACATACCTGCTAACCCTGAGTTTTTGTGTTCGGTACATTCTAAAATTACCTGAACTCTATTGCCTTTCTTAGCCATGATGGTCTAATCGTTTAAAAATTGATAATTTTATTTCAAAAAGCCGTTTGCTTTGGCTTCCTTCATAACGGCTGTGATGCCTTTTTTGTTAATGGTCTTGATAGCAGAAGCACATAACTTCAATGTAACCCACTCACCTTTTTCAGGAACAAAGAAACGCTTTGTTTGTAGATTGGGTGCGAATGTACGCTTAGTTTTGTTGTTTGCGTGCGACACATTATTGCCAACTTGTACTTTTTTGCCTGTGATTTGACAAACCTTTGCCATAATTATAGTTATTAATTGCTCAGAACGTTTATTTTCCTTAATTTGGACTGCAAAGGTACGGATTAATTATGGAATAGCAAATTAAATCTCAAATTAAATTTAAAAATTTGAAACCATTTGAAAGTTTGAAATGGTTTGATGTTTGTTGTCTAAGATTTTGGAATGGACGGAGAGTTAGATTCATCATAAAAATTGACTAAAAGATGATAAAATTACGTTTTTGCTTGCTTGCTCTTATATGTTTTTCTGTGTGTGCTGTTTCAGCACAACAAGCTGATAACTATGCTTTTACGACGAATAAATCTTCTTCGCTGATTAATCTAACTAACCCAATTCAGCTACATGGTGCGGGAGCTTCGGGCGCAAGTTCGGCGGTTACGCCTATTGGGTTTGAGTTTTGGTTTATGGGTACGCGGCACACCTCTTTTTCTATCAATACAAATGGCACAATCCAACTGGGAAGCCAGCCCGTCATAGCAGGTGGAAATGCCTACAATATTCCAAATGCTTCCCGAATTGTGGCTTTTTCGGCAGGCGATGTATTGAATAATGTGGTTCGTGGCAACTGGCGTGTGTCTGCCAATGGTGGAGTGATTCAGTATCAGAGGTTTGGCTCTGCGCCTAACCGAACGCTGGTGGTAGAATGTAAGAATATGAACATTAATGCTCAGAGTACAACCAATGACGCTACTTTTCAGATTATTCTCTATGAAACTGCGCCTCTGGCAAGTGCAAATAATCGCGGTGGTAGGATAGAATTTAGGTATGGACAAGCCCAAACTACTTATGACACAGGCAGTTTGCGCGTGGGCTTTGGTATTGGTGAGGCAAATAATCAATTCAAAGGGGTTGATTTGTCCACTGACCCGCCTGTGGCTCGGATTACCAATGATATTATTGAAAACGAGTTTGCTACAGGAACGATTGAGGTCTTGAATGGAGTCGCTGACGGCAGCAGGCGCGTGATTGTTTTTGAGCCACCCTACCCAAGCGCACAAGCCACTAATCTGCGTGCCTCCTGTGCGGGAAAAGCGGGCGAGGTCAAGCTGGAGTGGGATAATACGGCAAATAATGCGGTTGGCTCGGCTATTTATCGCTCGACAGACGGTACAAATTTTACTTTTCTCAGACAAACAGCCAGAGATGCTAACACTTTCAATGACAATGGGTTAGTAGTGGGGCGAACTTATTATTATCGTGTCTATTCAGCTACAGAAGGAAAACTGTGCGAACTGCACCCTACTGCCCAGCTTACAGTGGCTTATCCGATTTCTGCAAAAAACTTAAAAATAAATGGTAAGCCATTGATTTGTAATGGTTTGGCAAGTTTGGAAGCGGAAAGTGGTTTTAGTTTGTATGAGTGGTTCAACAGTCAGGGAACACTTATCAAATCTTCCAAAGATGCTTCTATTAACCTCTCCGCAGGCGGCAAATATACGGTAACTGCCTTAGATTCAGCAACTCAGTGTCTTTCTACTGGCGAGGTAAACGTTTCGGAGTGTTGTGAACCTATGTTGGATATTCCAAACGCGTTTACGCCGCATAGCACTCCTGCAAACAATATTTTTCGTGTAAAACATGAAAACTTAAAACAATTCAAAATGCAGATTTTTGACCGTTGGGGTGTATTGGTTTTCAAATCAGAAGACCCCGAAGAAGGCTGGAACGGCAATTTTTTTGGAAGCCCCTGCGAAACAGGTGTTTATCAGGTCATTGTTGAATATACAGCCTGTCAAGATGGCAGAACTGTAAGAAGAAAAAAGCAGGAAGTGTTGAATTTGTTATAGTAAACAGAAGACTTCTTTCAAAAGTGCTTTTTTATCACCTCACCCTTTCTCCCTCTCCTACTGAGAGGGAAAAATTGCTACTTTTGCAAGAAGTCTATTGACTTTAATCTCCATTTTCAAAACATCTTTATTCTATGGCTCGTTATTGATTCATGGTCGAAAACGAATTTGATGTACTAACGATAGGGAGTGGCATGGGCGCGCTGACTACGGCGTGCCTGCTCGCCAAGGCTGGTAAAAAAGTAGGTATTTTTGAGCAAAACTGGCTTGCAGGCGGCTGTACAAGTTCTTATTGGCGCAAAGGGTTTGTCTTCGAAAGTGGGGCAACTACGCTGGTAGGGCTTGATGAAAATATGCCGTTGAAATACTTGCTTGATGAGTTAGGCATTGATTTACAGGCAGTTGAGCTAATACTACCCATGCAAGTCCACCTCCAAGATGGCACAGTAGTCAATCGCTACAAAGCCTTAGACCAATGGATTGAGGAAGCAGAGCGTATCTTTGGGGCAAAAAATCAACGCCAATTTTGGCAGTTTTGCTATCAAGTTAGCCAATTTGTTTGGGAAACTTCCTTGAAACAAACTGCCTTCCCTCCCACACGATTTTCTGACATATTGGTTTGTGCTAAAAATGTGAATTTAAGCCAGTTACGCTATGCACCTTACTCCTTTTTCTCTATGCAATGGTTACTCAAAAAGTATGATTTGCTGAAAAATAAACCTTTTGTCGATTTTATAAACGAGCAACTTTTAATCACTGCCCAAAATCATATCAGCGAGGTCAATGTGCTTTTTGGCGCGACAGCTTTGTGCTACACGAATTACGGCAACTATTATGTAAACGGTGGACTTATCAATATGGTCAATCCGTTTGTAAAATACTTGGAAACACGAGAAAGCAAGGTTTTTTTAAGACATAAAGTCGAAAAAATTGATTTTGATGGAAAAATGTATCGCTTGAAAATCAGACAAAAAGGAAAAGAAGAACAAACCTTTACAGCACCGATTTTGGTTTCAGGTATTCCGATTAACAATACCTTAGAATTATTCGAAAGCTCGCCATATCAGCCCTCTACGTTTGATACGCATAAAATAATGGATTCTCCCCAACTGAATAGTGCCTTTCAAGTGGGGATTGGTTTCAAGAAAACACGTATTTTTGATTGTATTCATCACCAAATCCACCTTGATGCGCCTTTGCCCGAAATTGGGTCTGCCAGTATTTTTCTGAGCCTCAATCACCCTGACGACTCCTCGCGCACAGACGCACCTGACATGATGGTAGGCTCGGTGAGTACGCATATCAAAAATCCTGCAAAAAACAAGGTTTTTGATAAAGAAAAAGCAGCGCAAGCAGTCGTTAATGTGCTGGAAAAGAGGGGTTTTCTGCGAAAAGAAGACATTGTATATCTCCATTCTTCGGCAACTACTGCTTGGGAAAAATGGACAAATCGGAAGTTTGGTTTTGTGGGCGGCTATCCTCAATACTTCAGCATCAAGCCTTGGCAGATGATTGACAGCAGGCTGGACGGCAAGGGTGCGTACCTCTGCGGCGATACGACGTACCCAGGTCAGGGGATTCCTGGCGTAGTGCTGAGTGGAATCATTGCCTATGAAAAGCTAAAACGAGATAAAGGATATTGAGAATATGAACTTTCAGATGAATTGATGCAGTTAAGCAATTTTAAAATAGACAGCAGTGTTGATGAATTTCTGAAGAAATTAGGTATATTTACAAGCTATTTTACAAGAAATTAGCAAAAAACAGGTTATTCTTTTGAACTTTGTGAGCAAAGAAAAATAATACCTGCATTGTAAATAACAAATAAACAAATGAAAATCAACTTTTTAGCAATCCTCAAATATTTCATTTCTTTTCTCATTGCCATTGGCATTTTTGCCTATTTGTATCAAGGGCAGGACATCGGCAAGATGTTTTCTGACTTGGTTTCTGTCAAGGTGGAGTGGGTGGTACTTTCCTTTGCACTTTCTCTCCTGAGCCACTTTTGTCGCGCTTGGCGATGGAGCATCATGCTCAAGCCTCTGGGCTATGAAGTAGGCTATTTGCGCCCTTTTTTGGCGGTGATGGCGGCATATTTTGCCAACTTTATCTTGCCTCGCATGGGCGAGGTTACGCGATGCACTGTGCTACAACGCACTGATAATGTGCCTTTTCAGAAGTCTTTTGGTGCGGTCATTGCCGAACGTGCGTTTGATTTGGTGTGCTTGATTTTGATAACCTTGGCGGCAGTATTGTTGGAGTTTGACAAACTGGAAAGCGTACTAAATGAGGTTTTTGCAGGAAATAAGGCTGGCGGAGAAAGTAATTTGAAGTTAATTCTTGGCGGCATAGTCGTTTTGGGTGGCGTGATGGCACTGGGGATTTGGTTTGTGTTTAAGGAAAAAATTATAAAATCAAGCATTTATCATAAAATCATAGAAATTTTGATAGGTGTCAAAGAAGGTTTTATTAGTGTTTTAAAACTAAAAAGTAGGGAAAGAAACTTGTTTTTTGCCAATACGGTAGCAATTTGGGTATGTTATTTTTCCACAGGCTACGTCTTGTTTTTGGCTTTGCCCGAAACGGCGCACCTGAGCTTGGGTTGTGGGCTATCCAACTTGGCGATGTCGGGCGTAGCGATTGTTGCGCCTGTGCAGGGAGGAATTGGCGTTTACCATTACCTGATTTCCAAGACCTTGATGGTGTATGGCATTGCAGAAGTTACTGCCAAATATTTTGCATTTATGGCGCACAACTCACAAACGGTTTTGCTGATTGGTGTAGGCTCTATCTGCTTGATAATTAGTTTGTTGGTGAAGAAAAAGGACAGTAAGATATAATTTCATTTCCCTTGAAAATACTTGACGACGGCATTAAAATATGCCTCTGCCACCTGCTTCATGCGCTTATTTTTATCTTCAAAAATTCGCATAGCCTCTTTTTCGTTGTCTTGGTAAAGGCTTTCACCATAGCAAAGCGGGCTATTGACCATGCGGCAGAGCTTGAGGTTGCGGCAATAAACGCCTTCACTGACCAAAATACTGACTTTGTTGAGGTACGCAATCGAGTTTTTGGTAGGAATGGCAGGTACATTGAGCTGTTTGGTAAACTCCTTGATGAGATTCCCTGAAAATTTGGCGGATTTGTCAAAATTTGCCAACACCAATAAATTAAGAAAATCCAATCTTTCATTGGGCGAGCTTAAATCATCACTTTGGAAAGAGCCAGGCATGAAGGTCATGTTGTAATTTTCCTTGACAGGCAAATTCCATTTTTTCTTTTGTGGGGCGGCGTTAAAGTGAATCACAATCGTCAAATTGGGATTAAAGGCATTGATAAGCGAAGCGCGCATTTCCAAGTCGCGAGCCAAAAAATAATCGTGAAAAATCTCTGTATCGCGGGCGCGAGCTATCAGGCGTGTGCGTTCCCACTTCGATAATTTTTTTTTGGCGAGCAATTCATTCATAATTTCAGGCAAGTAAGTTTTCCGCCAATGTTTAAAAGAATTGCCATAAGCGGTAACATTGGGCTTGGAACGCGTCAAGAAGACAGTTGCGCCTTCTTTTTCCAGTTTTTCTTTGAGCATGGTTGCTACTGTCAGCGTCAAATCACCTTCAAAAAAACTGACCTTCGTGCCGTTGAGGTTCATTTCTATAAATCGGTGTTCCACTTTGGCAATGTCAAGCGTTCCCGCGATGTGTCCAGGGTCAATCGCTATTTTGTAGCCCTGCAATTTTTTTCCATTTGTTTTGGCAAGGCGCAACTGAGGCGGCGTATAAACATCATTGAATCGATTGGCGAGCCTGCGTCTTTCACTTTTGGAGAACCGAGCCGTTTTTTTGCCCTTGTAATATTCCAGTTGCTCGCGCCTATCTTTGGAAAGCACCAAGTTTTTATAGGTTTCGATTTCGTCCCAGTAAATCATACATTCGGGCTTATTTTGTTTTTTGTCCGCAGGCGAGGCATACATCGCAATCCCCTTGGCATCAATAGAAAAATGACTTTCTATTTGCTTAGACTTCACCAAATATTTGTGGGCTATCCGCGTATAATACTTGTGAAGGTCATCAACAGTTTGAGCAAAGCAATCCGTATGTGCCTGAAAAACAAAGAGTAAGACAAAAAAGAGTGGGATAATTTTCATTCGGTTCAATTAATTCGTAGTCAATTTAATAAAAAAACCATACCATTTATTTTTTAAAACAAAGATTTCTTGTCTATTTTCATTTATTCCTCATTTATTTGTAATTGAATGATGGCATTTTAATAAATTTATACTTCATGATTTAAAAACATCAGTGGTGATTCTGATTGTATGATAACCTCCCCCTACCCCCCTCCGAAGGGGGAAAACAGCCCTTTCTCCCTTTGGAGGCGCAGTGCAACTGGGGGGAGGGGGAAGTAAAGTTTTGATTATCATACATTTAGCACTACCAAAACATCAAATTCTATATGCTTTTAGTGATTGACATTGGCAATTCCAATATTGTTTTTGGTATTTACAAAAACGGCAACTGGGCGCATCTGTGGCGCATAATTACTTCTACTCAAAAAAATGCCGTTGATTATGAGGTTATCCTTCGCAATTATTTTTTGGAGGCAGACCTCCGAATTGGCGAGGTGAAAAAAATCGTATTGAGTAGTGTAGTGCCTGTGCTGACGGAGATTTTGCGCCATACTACGGTTCGTTTCTGCGACCAAGAGCCTATCATTTTAAACGCAGATACGTACCCCAAGCTGAAAATATCGATTAATCACCCACACGAAATTGGCTCGGACTTAGTTGCCAATGCGGTGGCGGCGATACACCGATTTCCTCATCAGCACAGTATCGTGGTGGATTTTGGTACGGCACTCACCTTCACGACCATTTCCAAAGACAGAGAAATTTTGGGCGTTGCCATTGCGCCTGGATTGCAGACAGCTATGCGCGCCTTATCCCAAAATACCGCCAAACTGCCCGAAGTTCCTTTGGAGCTACCCACTTCGGCGATTGGCAAAAATACGACTCATGCTCTGCAAGCGGGAATATTACTTGGCTACGTAGGTTTAGTTCCTTTTATGATTCAACACATTGAAAATGAATTAGGTGAAAAGTGCAAAGTCATTGCTACGGGTGGACTTTCCGCGATTCTCAAGCCATTGGCTTCTCATTTTGACCAAACTGATGTCTTGCTTACCTTGGACGGGCTGAGGATTATTGGGGAGGAGGTTGATGCGATTGCTTGAAATGTAAGTAGTTACGAATTATGAATGAATCGCTGTCTTGTCCTGAAATAAGTTGACCTAAAGTGTCAGTTTTAATTTTGTTAAAATATAACTTTTCTAAGATGACAGGACAAGACAAGAGTGCCAAAACAAAAAAGTTACAGAATCGCATTTTTAGCGAAGAGTTCAAGAAACAAAAAGTGAAAGAGCTGACTGGGGCGGCAATCCGCCAAAAAATAACTTCTATTAAGGATTTAGTAAATTTGCATCAAATTAGTAGAACGACTGTTTATCAATGGCTATACAAGTTTTGGGCATGATTTGGGGGCTGGTTTTCAGCTATTTAGAAGGACGGAAAACGACAGAAATATTAGGTGCGTTCTTGTCATTGAGCTTTATTGTGGCAAATAATATTTCCAAATCCATCGCCCAAAC
>JAAFJS010000041.1 GCA_013298985.1 Cytophagales bacterium | reverse complement strand
TGTTTTTTCCAAAACTACTGACGATATTTGCAACGATGGTAGGTTCAGAAGAACCTCATAAACGCTCAAGTTTTCCATGCACAAAGATAGGGCTTTTATCCGACTCCACAAAAATTGTCAGACAACCACCTTTATTAATAAAATATTAGCTTTTTCTTTTTTCGGTCTATCCCGATTTCTTCGCCTATCAAATTTGAAATATCTACGACAGCTCCATGGTTGATAAATATTTCATAAAATCTAAGATAATTGTTCCCCCAATAAATCATAGCACAAGCCATTGGTGCGCCTTTACCCGTATCTTGTCCATTTTCTAAAAATTTAAGACGGGTGTCATATAAGAAACAAATTGCACTTGCTTTGGTAAACACAAATCTTTTCCAGTGCAAAGTATTAGCTGCAATAGGAATCAATGCCAAAACGTCTGAACCAAACTCAGCATTGGCATAAGCGCATTTTGCTAACCAGTGTTTTATGGTTGTTCCTCTTTCTTTATCTATTCCATAAGGTGGATTTACAAAAATTGTTGGATAATTCCACGATTCTTTTAGTCCATCATTATCGGGCAATCTATATTCTTTGTCAGCATTGACCACAGAATACTCATTTGAGCATGGGTCAAGATGAATACTGCCACCAAAAAAGTCTTTCACAGCTTTTACATATTTGTGTGGCGTACCCCAACTTTGACTTAATGTGATGATACTTCTACCTGCACTCATAATTACTTAACGAGTTCTTGTATTGATTTTTAAAATTACACATTCCCCCTCACTCTGCCAAATACTTTTGCAGTTTCTCCATAGATTGTTTGTTAAAAGCGCAGTGAATCATCTGACTTAGCCCTTCTTTTTCTTGGGCAGTCAGTCGCCAACTCAGCGAGGCAGGTTGCGAAGGTGGCTTGATGTCCTTTTTGTTTTTGTCTTCCTGCAAATATTGAAAATATTGGAACTCGACCACGCTTATCTTTTTTTTAAACCAAGTTTGGGCATATTCCAAGTCATTTTCGTTGCGAATATTTTGGATACGCGTCAGGTTGCCCACCACATCTTCGATGGGGCTAACGGCATAGCTGAGGAAACTTCTTTCGCTGTGTTCGGGTTCTTCTTCCTTTTGCGTATCGCGAATAGAGATAAATATCACGCCGTCCGTATTTTCGCTAATCCACTCTCGGAAAACGTACAGGAAGCGAATCGCATTGTCAAATCCAAAATTATCCAGCAAGCCCGCGTCCATCACTTCCATCAATGGCTGGGAAGGAAGCAATACATTGGGCGTGATATAAGGAAAAGTAGCATTCATTCGCAATGCCGTTACAAAGTGCAGACTATCAGCCTCCTGTGCCTCAAAAAATCGTCTAAATTCTACCCCTTTTACTTTGGTATGAACTTCTTGTTGCTCATAATTTTGGCTCGAAGTCATGTAAGAAATTGGCTGGGACGCTATCAGTAGCTTGCGTCCGTCATTGATGATACAGGGCGAAACTATCATCATTGGGATTTGTGCTTTCTGCTCAGGCAACTGATAGTCTATCAGGCGTTTGTCGAGCATATTTTCAGTGTCTTTGATAATTTTTCTTTCAAAAAAATAACTTCTGTCTTTGAAATATGATTTGTTGCCTGAGCTGACTTGCTGAAATTTGAAGCCCAAATCTCCTGTCAAAAGTGCGAAAATAAGCGGATTTAGCCTGTCTTTGGCAATATTGTCCATGTATTTGCGGTCTTGGAGATTGGTGATTTTGCCTTGCTGTTTTTGCAAATAAAGTTCGCGGAAATATGCTGCGCCTATCATGCCGCCCGATGCACCCGTCATCAGGGCTGTATTTTTCAAAATTTCGCCTTTGGACGCGCTATCTATTGCCTGCAATACGCGAAGCGTCCAGACTGAAGCGCGCTGCCCGCCACCACTGCTACACACAAACACCATTTTGGGCTTTTTGCCTTGCGGAAATTTTGCTTTCCAGTTTTCCAGCATTTGTATTCCATGCCCAAAGTCGTTGAGGTAGTTGGTCGCATTGCTCAACGTGCGGATTCTTTCCAGTGTATATGCTGTTTTGGTGTTATAATTGAGTCCATAAGCCTGATTATAAGGCTTTTCCTTCCCCACCCTCAGCAGGCTACTGTTCAGAATGAGGACAATGATGACCAGCACCGTCCATGTCCAGCCGCGAAACCAGTACGTAAGCGCACCCGAAAACATCATCAGAACAGAAATGAGAATCATGCCACTTGCCGCCGCAGGAATTTGCATATATTCTACATCACGGAAAATGCCCAAAACCACCAAAAATGCAAAAGAAACTGCCTGAATCACCAGCGCATTGAGTTGGTTTTGGTCAAAAATTTTCAAAATATCTTCTTTATTATACGCATAATCGTAGCGGATTCGGCGGAAAGCAAAAGGCAACTGGAAATAAGATTTGACAATGATGCGATTGGTTTGCGTGTTTGCCAAGCGTTGCATGATTAGGAAACGATTGATTTTGTTGCGTTTGAGTCGCTTGTCCACATTTGCTGCTAAATGCTTGAAAATGTCTTTATTAGTATAATGAAAATAAATAAAAAATACAACGAGCATACCCGCCAAGCCCAGCAACAAGCCCAAGACCTTAAACCAAATCTCGCCCTGCCCATATTGACGCTGATAAGTGATGAAATGATACAGATAAATAAGTGTAAAAAATAAGGGAATCACGCTGTTATTCACACAAAACTTGGTAAAAGGCAGGCGAAGCGAAGCCAAAAAACCAAATCGATGCCCAATCAAGATGTAACAGGTTACATGGAAGGACATCGACAAAATGCCCAATGCCGCGCCCACCAAGAAAAAACTCGTAAAATTGACCCTACCCATGTATTCCGCGTCCAAAAAAAGATACGGAATCCCCATTCCGTTCCCTACATAGCTCGTTACGATAGCCAGCAAGACCAGCCAAAGCAAGATAAGCACCTGACTTTTCTTGAGGTGATAAATAAGTAACTGCAAGGGGAAAGAATAAAAAAGTAAGTGTAGCATAACATTAACAACTCCTTAACAAAGTTTGAAAATTTATTAACAGCAAGATATAAAATACTGCCTTATCTTTGCATGGTAAAAGTTACACAAAAAACTATCACAAAATTCAATTATTCATTTATATTTTTAAATTACAAAACAAAACAGTAAAAAAACTCATGAAAAAATCATTCTTGCTTACTTTCGTTTTTGCACTTTTATTCAGTGCAGTTTCTTTTGCTCAAACTAACACACAAGCACCTACCAAGCCTGCCAATGTAGCAGCTTTCCAGTGGTTACAGCCTGATACCAAAGAATTTGGAAAAATTCCACAAGGCACACCTGTAACAGCCACTTTCAAGTTCAAAAACACAGGTAAAATTCCTTTGGTAATTTCTAACGTACAGGCTCAGTGCGGCTGTACTACACCAGATTACAGCAAAGCACCTATCGCACCAGGCGAAACAGGCTTTGTAACAGCAACTTTTAATGCACAAGCAACTGGTACTTTTAACAAGGCGGTTACTGTAAGCGCAAACGTAGAAGGTGGCTCAGTAGGCTTGTATTTGAAAGGCGAAGTAGATGCCAAATCTGCAAACCAATAATTTGAGGCTCAATAAAAACCTGAAAATCAGAAAAGAGAAAGCATTATTATTGATGCTTTCTCCTTTTTTTTATGCGAAATATGGTAATTATGTTTGGCTTATGAGCCATTCTTGGGCATCTTCAAAGCTATCAAATTTTTCTACTATAAATTGATGATGTGTGGTAATATACTGCTTTATCTCATTTAATGCCACTTGTCCAAAAACATATTGAGGATAAATATAGGCAATGTATTTGATGCCTCTTGCTTCAATAAAAGGATAAAAAGTTGCTTTGACGTATTCCCTATCTTCTTCCTTGAATACTTTGACCTCTCGCATATCATACATAATCTTATTTAAATCAAATTTCTCTATACATTCCATCATTTTGGCAATGTATTCTTTTGCTTTTTCATCTGAAAAAAAGAGATATGGCTGAGAAACGATAATACACAAATCTTGATTGTAGAGAATTTTGGCATATAGTTTTGAGAAAAAAACTTTGTAATCACTAAATTCTTCTTCTGATTCCATGTAAAAATTCTTGTTTTTTGATGCAAGGTACTAATTTTTTTGCACTGTTGTTTATATCCTACAAAAAACTCATTGTTTCAACCATTGCCTATATTCTTACAAGTTCTCTGCCCAAGACTGATAGTATTTGCCATCATCAATCTGCATTGCCTCCATGGTCAGTTTTAATGGCTTAAAAGTATCCACCATCACAGCTAACTCGTTGGTTTCCTTCTTGCCAATGCTTCTTTCCATCGCGCCAGGGTGAGGTCCGTGCGGGATTCCGCCTGGGTGAAGCGTCATTTGCCCTTTGCCTATGTCGTTGCGGCTCATAAAATCACCATCTACATAGTACAACAATTCCTCCGAATCTATATTGCTGTGATTGTAGGGTGCAGGAATGCTTTGAGGGTGATAGTCATAAAGTCGAGGGCAGAAGGAACAAACCACAAAAGAGTCAGTTTCAAAGGTTTGGTGTACGGGCGGTGGCTGATGTATGCGTCCTGTAATCGGCTCAAAGTTATGGATAGAAAAGCCATAAGGGAAATTGTAGCCGTCCCAGCCCACTACATCAAATGGGTGGGAGGCATATACGAGCTGGTGCATCAAGTTTTGCTTTTTGATTTTGAGCAAAAAATCGCCTTTTTGGTCATACGTTTCTAAGTTTTGAGGTAGTTTATAATCTCTTTCGCAGTAAGGCGAATGTTCTAAGAGTTGCCCAAACCAATTACGGTATCGTTTGGGAGTATAGATGGGGTGATGCGTTTCCAAATAAAAAATACGATTATCTTCACTGTCAAACGCTATTTGATAAATCATGCCGCGCGGAATTATCAGATAATCACCATATTCAAACTCAATCGTCCCCAGCAATGTTCGCAGTTTGCCCGAACCCTTATGAATAAAAAGCATTTCGTCTGCATCTGCATTTTTATAAAAATAGTCTATCATTGACTTTTTGGGTGCGCTTACGCCAATCAGTACGTCATTATTGAGCATTAGAGGCGTTCTACTTTCCAAAAAATCGTCTTTGGGCAATATATTAAATCCCAGCATCTTGCGTGGAGTAATATTTTTATCTACTGCGATTTTTGGCTCAACGCTATACGCTTCGAGTATTGCCTTGACCATCGTGGGGCGATAGGTATGGTAAAGCAATGAAGCCATGCCCACAAACCCTTCTGTACCAAAGAGTTGTTCGTAATAATAACCACCTTGCGGCTTCTCGAAGATAGTATGTCTTTTTTGAGGAATTTTCCCTAATTTGTGATAAATTGGCATCGTTGATAATTGGTTAAAATAATAAAGGTTGTTAGGGTAAATATAGGTTATAAATTTAGGATTTGTGGGGTTTTAGGTAAATAATAGCAAAATTTTGCAGAAAGAAATTATCTGCTATCTCCTTACCATAGTTCTCGATAGTCAGACTTCTTGCGAATTAGTAATTTTTCCCTCTCAGAAGAAGCGGGTATGGGATAAGTGATAAAAAAAATGCTATCAAAAGAAATGTCATAAAAAAAAGAGAGAGGTTTTGGAAATAATCCAAAACCTTTCTCTTTTTTGCTCCCCCTCTAGGGCTTGAACCTAGGACCCCATGATTAACAGTCATGTGCTCTAACCAGCTGAGCTAAGGAGGAGTGTTTTTTACTACTGTAAAAAATTGTGGTGCAAAGGTAATACTTTCTGAAATTCTATGCAAGAACTTTGCACTTTTTTTTTTAGTTTTTCTTAGGAATCTCAAACCAATAGCCTTTGCCTTGCGGTACTACCAAGTTATATTCATCACTATCTAACCAAGGATTGTGGATTTTTAGGGTTTTATAGGTAACGCCCAGCCGCTTGGCGAGTTGTGGCAAATCTCGTACAGTGCTGTCTATCCACACACGTTTGGTGGGAACGGGCTTCCAGCGTTGCTCATCAGAGATTTGAAAACCGTAGCGTGCAGGATTTTCCATGATTATTTTCAAAGACAAAATCCGCAATACATAGCGGTAAGTTTCTCTGTTTAGGTACAAATCGTAGTAAGAATCTACTTTTTGCGATTCTATTGCCTTCTGCAAGCCGTTCATTCCGCGATTATAAGAAGCGGCAGCAAGCGTCCAGTTCTTACCATATTTTTCGTAGGCGGTTTTCAGGTACTTGCAGGCGGCATACGTGGCGGCGATAGGGTCTTTGCGTTGGTCGACAAAATCATTGACCTCCATGCCAAAATCCTTAGCCGTACCCGCCAAAAACTGCCAAAAACCCAATGCTCTTGCTGAGGAAAGTGCATATTCGTCCAGCTCGCTTTCAGCCACAGCCAAATAGAAAAAGTCTTCTGGCACGCCTTGCTCTTTCAAAATCTCTTGGATACGCGCCTTCCATTTGCCTTCGCGCTTCAAAATAATCAGTGTAGAAGAGTGTTTGTAGCAGTTGCCTATCAGCTCGCGCTCAAGGCGTTCGCGTATGTCAGCATCATCTAAGGGAACTTTTTCTCCTGCAAAATCCAGAGAATCAGGCAATTCGGGAATAATAATTCTTTGAAACTCTTGAGTTTCTGTTTTTTGTTTTTGTTCTTCTGGCTTTATTTCTACAAAATTTTTTGCTGTATCAGAAATAACCGCAATTTGCAAAAAGAAAATAAACACAAAATGAATGACTTGCATGGTGAATTTTTATTGTTGTTAAATTTAGTTTCTCAAAATTATACTGATTACAAAGTTAGTCTTTTTTATCTGAGATAGATACAAAATTACCTCTAAAAAACTGTTGAATATACAAAACGCAAGCTAACTACGATATAGTATGTTTACCAAATTTTATCATTAAATTTTGTTAAACTGGATTAATTTTTGTCTAATTTTGCAAAAAATTAACAATTTTAGTATTTCAACTGATAAACTTTCAAAAAGTATGGTAGTGAATAAAACGCTTGTTTTACTACTATTCATCACATTAGTTACTTCCTTAGCATTTGCTAATGAGGATACTTTGCGGCTAAGACCAAGCCTGCCAAAGAAAATATCCATTTTCAAAAGTGGGAAGTTAGTTCCTTTGCCTGTGCTGTACTATACGCCCGAAACCAATATTGCAGGTGGATTGACCGTATTTAGCATTTTCAAGACCAATCCCAAGGACAGTAGCCTCAATACTTCCGTCGTTCGTTTTTCTGCCAATTACACCATGAACAAGCAATACTGGATAGAAGTGCTACACACGATTATTTTCCCCAGAAACAACTATATTTTGACAGGTAATATTAGTTATATGAAATACCCTAACTACTTTTTTGGTATAGGAGGTAGAACCTTAATAACTGATAGAGAGCAGTTTAGCTATTTTTCTTCAAACTTTTACCTGCGGCTGATTCGCAAAGTCAGAGGCAGTGCCTATTTGGGCGCACAATATCACTATAACTCTATGCACAATGTGCTGGTGCAAAGTGGTGGCTCTCTATCACAAGGAAGCATCATTGGCACTACTGATGGGCATAGCTCTGGTGTGGGGGGCGTTTTTATTTATGATACTCGCAATAGCATTGTCAATGCCCAGAAAGGTTTTTACATAGAAATCTCAAATTTATTTAACAATCACCTTTTCAGTAGCACTTATGACTTTGACTTGCACCGCTTTGAGGTTCGGAAATATACAGCTTTAGACCGCAAAAAGAACAAAATAATTGCTTTACAAGGCTTATTGATGAGTTCTTCGCGCAGAGTTCCTTTCAATAGAATGCCCATGCTTGGCGGAGAAAGCCTGATGCGGGGTTATTTCTTTGGGCGTTTCCGCGACCGCTCTATGTATGTATTCCAAAGCGAATATAGGCAAACACTCAGCCGCTACTTGGGCTTTACCGTTTTTGGTAGCTTTGGGGACGTAGCAGGGAATATAGCACTACTTGACCTCAAAAATACCAAATATTCTTATGGCGCAGGGCTACGTATTGCTATCAATTCTAAAGAACGCCTCAACCTGCGAATAGACTATGGCAGAGGCATTGATGGCGGCTTGTTTTATTTTACGGTGGGCGAGGCATTTTAAAAAATTTGGCATAAATCTCATTTTTGGCACTATTTTTAGATTTAGTTTCACTATTCAGTGATAAGTAAAGATGCTTTTCTTACATACACTGAAAACTGTTTACTGGAAACTGTTTACTGAATTTTTTTTACCCTGAAAATTAAAAAAACATGAAAAAAATAGCTTTTGTCTTAGTTTTCTTTCTTTTCTCTGTCGTTGCGTTTGCCCAAAATACCAAAGAGTATGAAGCAGGCAAAAAAGCCTTTCAAGGGAAAAACTACAAAAATGCCATCACACAATTTGGCAAAGTGCTTGCAAAAAACCCTACGCACGTCATGTCGCGCTACTATCGCGGGCTGTCTTATTCAGAAATCAAACTGTACAAAGAAGCCGTCAAAGACCTTGACGAGGCTATCAAAATGATTCCGACCAATGCGGACTTCTATTATCAGCGCGCCATGGTGAAAAAAAACCAAGGCAATAAGGCACACGTTATCAGCGACTTGGATAATGCGATTATCTTAGATGACAAAAAAGCAGAATATTACAACGAACGCGGACAACTATTGATGGCTCAGAACCAGCACAGCGAGGCGGCAGCAGACTTTGCCATGCTACAATCGCTAAATCCTGACGCTGAGGGCGCACGCGATATGTTCAAAATGGCTTTTGAAAAAGTAAGCGAAGAAGACCGCAACGAACTTTCTATGATTTCGGGCTTGACTGCTTCGGGCTTTGGCGGTGGTGAAAAACCTGTGATGAGAAATATTCCTGATGACAAAAATACCACTGCCGAAAAACAATTTTTGAGTACCAAAGTATTTAAAAATATGGAAGAAGGCAAGCAATATTTTAACCAACTCCGCGCCAAACAAGGCTTTGCCTCTGGCAAGAAAAATGCCTTGCTCGCCACTGTGAGAACGAAAGTGTTGCAAGATGTTTATGGCGAAAACCCTTATGCAGAGCAGATTGAAGACATGAAATATTTTGTAGATATGGAAACTTGGCTAAACCCCGAAGGCAAAAAATACTATTTTAATATGGTGAGTAATAGCCAAAACTGGTTTTCTAATGGTATTCAGCGCAAAAATGTCTATTATTTTTACAAGGCAATGCGCTACAAAAACAGCGAAAAGTATCGCTTGCAAGTCTTTGCCGTTATCAACAACGAGTCCAACTTGGTATTGAGCAGTGAAATACGCATCAAAGAGGACAGCGCAAAACGCACTATCATTATTCCACAAGCCGTAAACAAAGGCTATATGTGGGTAACTTCTAAAACTGATATGCTGGAAACTACGGTAGATTTGGCAAGCAATCAACTCACTTTCGAGGGAAAAGGAAGCCTGAACAATGCTACTGATAAAAATTATGGAATCTCACAAGACCAATACAATCAGTTAGTTACGCCTACTGATAGCTCCCCAAAGTCAAGTATGAAAGCGGCAATGAACTATTTGGTGCTGATGTATCCTAATTTGTTTAAGCAATAGATGACTACTTAAATAATTGCAGTTTGCAAGCCCGTTAGGGCTTAAATATTAGCATAAAGTATTTTCTCTCTCCTATAAGCCTCGTAGAGGCTTAATACGGTTCGCCGCTGCGATTGAACTCCTACGGAGTTCTTAAAATGTTGAATATGAGCTATTTTCTATCGCAACGGCGAACCGTCAACATAAAACACCTAACGGCGTTTTTAATCTGCAAGATGTCGAATAAGTGATAAATAAAAAAAAACTCTCACTGGTACAAGTGTAATGCTTGTACCAGTGAGAATTTAACATTTTGCAAACAACATTGTAAAAACAAAAAAAATGGAATTTCCTGTAATAAATAGCACGCTTTCGCCAAACAAACTTTGCGAAGTAATTCGACAAAAGTATAATTTAAGTACCAACACAGAATGTAAGCTATTCCGGGCGGCAATGAATCATCTTTATATTATAACAGATGGTAATAAAAAATTTGTTTTTCGGGTTTACACTTATAATTGGCGAACAAAATTAGAAATAGAAGAAGAATTAAGGCTTTTAATCTACTTAAAAGAAAATGATAGACAAATTGCCTACCCAATATCCGATAAATTAAATGATTATATTCAAGAAATTGATGCACCAGAAGGAAGAAGGTTTGGGGTATTATTTTCGTATGCAAAAGGTATAAAAATAGCCAAGTTTTCACATCAAGCCAGTTTTCTAATAGGACAAGCATTAGCAAGAGTTCATCAATCAACAGAGAATTTTACGTTAAACAGAATAACTTATCATACTCAAAGTTTGCTTGTGGATTCTCTTGAACGAATAAAACACTTTTTTAAGAATACAACAGAAGAAATTAAGTTTTTAGAAAAACTATCCAATTTTTTGACCATAAAATTTGACAGTATTGATAAGCAACAGGTGAGATATGGCACTGTACATCTTGACGTTTGGTTTGACAATATGCACATTGACAATGATAACGAGGTAACATTTTTTGATTTTGATTTTTGTGGCAATGGTCTTTTATGCCTTGATATTTCATATTTTTTGTTTCAGTTGTTTTCGACAAACTTAAATAAAGATGAATATCAGGTCAAAGCAGATAGTTTTTTGAAAGGGTATGAAACAATAAGTGAAATAAGTAAAGAAGAAAAAAGTTTTTTACCTTTCGCTTGTTTAGCCATTATGAATTATTACATCAGTATTCAATGCGACCGATTTGACTATTGGACAAATATTTTCTTGAATGAAGACCATTTAAAAAGAATGGTTGGCAATTTGAAACGTTGGATTGCTCACAATAAATTTGAAATTGAGTAAAAAGTATTTGAAAAAACGGATATTTGCTCGCTGTTGTTGGTGTTTTTTACTGGTACAAGCATTACGCTTGCATCTAAATTGATTACACGACTCAGCTTTGTACCAGTACAATTTATTTAAACTACCTCCAATATTTCTTCTTTTTTATTGGCTATTTTTTGTGCTTTTTTCTCTGTATTGAAGCCGCGATTCACGATATAGACGCTGACCAAAATCAAACCCACTGAAAGCCAAGCAAGGGCATTAATTTCTTCGTCTAATATCCACCAAGACAGCCAGATAGCGATTAATGGATTGATGTAAGTATAAATGGAAACGACCGTAACGGGCAGGTGAGCAAGCGAGTAGATGTACGCACCATAGCCTACCACTGAGCCAAAAATAGCCAAGTACAGAATTGCCAACCAGCCTTTGGTATTGCTCAAACTCATAAAATCGTAATTATCGATGGTCAAAAAACCTAACATAAGCATTACTATTCCTGCTGAGAACAACTGAATGGTGGCTACGACCAAAGGCTTTGATGAAACCTTATATTTTTTGGTGAAAACCATGCCCAACGCCCAGCTCAAATTAGAGATGATGGTCAGCAACAATCCAAAGCCAAAACCTTCTTTGGGCGAAACAAAAAGTCCATCATAAAAAATAATGAGCAAACCCACAAAGCCTACGACCAAGCCAATAAAGGTCTGGCTATTTACCTTTTCAGTTTTATAAAACACTAAATTTAAGCCCAAAATCCAAAAAGGAAGTGAGGCGCAAATGATAGAAGCCGTATTGGTCGGCATATAGTTCAGGGCAAAAGTCAGTAGCCCATTTGCCGCGCCAATCATCAGTAAGCCATTAAAAATCATCACAGAGAGTTCCTTCAAAGGGGGAAGTGGATTTTTCTTGATGCCAAAAAAATAAATACCCAGCAAAGAACCCGCTAAAATAAAACGAATTCCAGAAAGAAAAGTAACAGGAAAGGTATTGATAGCAATGCGAGAGGCAATAAAAGTAGTTCCCCAAAAAAAACAAACGCACGCTAAGGCAATGTAGGGTTTGAGCAGACTTCGTGGCATGAGATTCGTGTGTAAATGTAGTATAAAGTAAAAATAACACTAAGCCCTAAGAACAAAGGCGGGGGATTGAAAGTTCAAAGGTTTATAGTATATGCTCTGAAAATAATTTTGATATGCGATTTTTATTCTTTCTTTTTTTGCTTGCATTGGCTCTTCCGCAGGCAAAGGCGCAGGAATTTCAACTTCTAAAAAGTTATTCCTTCAATCCGATTGAGCAAGTTTCCCAAGACCGCTATGGCAATATTTATGTGGTTGAGCAAGAGGGAGTAATTCATCAAATAGATTCATTAGGGAAAGATCAACTGATTTATTCGCCTCCCATGATAGCAGACATCACACTTTTTGAGGCGCGGAGTACGGTGAGGCTTTTTGCATTTTACCGCGATTTGCAGAGCTACACCTTACTCAATCGCTTCCTCACACCCATAGAAAGTTACAAATTCGAAGATACACAAATTAGGTTTGTACGCGTGGCAAATCTCTCTGCTGATAATCAAATCTGGCTGATAGACGATGTTGATTTTTCTATCAAAAAATTTGATAAAAACTTCAATAACATCATTTTACGTACGCCTTTGGATTTACTCTTTGCAGAAAAAGATTATGACATTAATTACATTTGCGAATACCAAAATCAGTTGTTTTTGAATGACAGAAATACAGGAATTTTGCTATTTGATAACTTGGGTAATTTCAAAAGAAAAATTGTATTAAAACAAGGAACAGATTATTTTAATTTTTTAGAAGAAGAATTGTATTTTCTTGAAAATGAGGAAGTTCGTTTTTTTCATCTTTATACCAATAGTGAAAGAAAAATCAGCCTTCCCGCGCTGGGGAAGGGCAAGAAAGCACACAAAGTTTTGCTACAAAAGACAAGGATTTTTGTCTTTACAGATTACGAACTTTTTATTTTTCGTATTACATAGTTCGCAGGGCTTCGTCTGTGGGTAAAGTATTGAACCAGAAGTAGTAAAAACCCAGCCAGCCCACCAAAAGAACACTGACCAAGCTGTACAGCCAAGCCGTTGGGATAAAAATATTGCTGTCATTAACATCATATACGTCAATCAATGCCACCACCAGCAATAAATTTACACAAACGCCTAAACCTTTAGTCCATGCTTTGAGGTTCAAATATAGTTTTTTGCGTTTCTGCTCGTCATTCATCCATTCATTGCGCTTGGGTACAGGCATAAAAAAGGAAGGCAAAAACTGAAAAGCCCCACCCAGCATGAGCAATGCTCCATTAGCGAGCGCAGCAATGGCTATGACGATGTAGGCATAATTAGATTTTTCTACAAGGAGTTCCTCGCCTTGAATACTCACATAACGTGGGAGATAGGCATTGGTGTAAACAAAAGTAAATAAAAATAGTGCAAGGGAAAATACCCAAAACAACGCAACAAATCTTCTCATTTTTTCTTTTTTTCGTAGGTTATGGTAACTGGGAAACGTTCATTGACCATGCCGATTGACTTGCAAGCGGCTTGGGAAAGTTTGATTATAATTTTTTCATCTGAATCTATATTTGGGATTTTTCCAATAATCTTGACTACGACTGACGAGCCATTTCCTTCATTGAAAACCCTCACGTAGCTACCTGCGGGAAGTTTGCGGTGTAGTGCCAATTTGAGTTCGTTATTACCTGTACCGCTAATCATCTCTCCCATACCGCTTTCTTTCGCCACATTTGCGCCGCTACTTGGCACGTAAGGCTCTGCGGCTTGCGAAGTATAACCTACCATGAGTTTGGCATTTATTTTTATCTCATTATCAGGCAGTTGATTCCATTTTTTGAGGCTATCTACATGAACGTTATGTGTTGCGGCAATCTTATAGAGGCTTTCGTGTTCCTTCACCAAATGCCATTTTTCTCGAAGTGTGGCAGAATTTGTACTACTTTTTTTGCTTACAAGGGGCGGCGCAGTGGGCGGAAGCGTTACACTTCGCGCAGGAATCAGCAACACTTGTCCTGATTTTATTTTGTCTTTTGCCAAAATCTCTGCATTACTTTTTTGGATTTCTGTGATGCTGACTTTGTACTTTTTCGCGATGCCACTCAGCGTTTCGCCCACATTTATCTTGTGCAAAATAAAGTATTTATCTTCTTTCTTGGTAATGCCAATAGAGTCAGCAAATGAATGTGCTGTTTGCTCCCCTCCAGCCTTTCCCATGAGAGAGGGCGAAAAGAGGAACAACAAATTCAATAAAAACAGGTTTAAAAGTATAATTTTCATAGGTTAAAGATAAGTAATTTTTTTTTATCTGCAATACTTATCATTAAATTATTGACCACAAAAAAACTTTCGGAGGCTAATCCTTTGGCTTGGCTATCCATGAGTTGGTGAAATAAAACTTCGCCTGCGTGATTTAAAATGAGTAAAAAACTCCCCTTTTCTATCAAATAAGCAATGACAATATTACTGCCAACCTCCAAGTAATCAAGCTGTTGAACGGGATTAATTCCAAATTTTTGTGCTAAAAACTTGCGTACTGTTTCAAAATAAGCTGTTCCAGTTTCGTATTGGGAAGGAAAAAAGACTTGATTTACTTTGTGCCTCTGGACTTTAAGCGATTTTTCTATTTTATTTCCAGTCTGGCTATCAAGTAGTTGGTGCTTTTTTTCACCATCTTCCAGCCACGAAACTATCACTTCGTTTTCAGTAATTTCTTCGAGATAAACGTCTTTTTTCTCCCAAAGTAATGCTTGTTCAGCTACGTCGGCAACAATAACTCCCTGTGGTTCAGGATATTCTCTATCAGCAAAAGTATGAAAAAAAAGTTTCCCATTGCAAAAGCCAGCCAGCCCCACCCACCATGTTTCGTCTAAGCCAAGTCCATCAAAAACCAATTCACTTTTTTCGTAATCAATCACCGCAAAGCTCACTTCTTTGCTACCTGCGTGTCTAATTTCAAGGGCAAGCAAGGGAAGCATCTCGTCAGGCAAGACTTTGAAAATCAATCCGTTGAATGTATGTGAAAAAGTAATGATAGCAACTATCTATTTGATGGTCTTTTGGGCAAGAATGGATAGCGAATACCCAGCGTTGCGCCGCCCCAATACATCAGATTGTTTTGGTAAATGGTCGTATTACTCACATACGCGTTGAGGTGGAGCGCAGCTTTTGCTTCGGCAAATACGTAAAAACTCTGCACAGGGTACTCTGCGCCAATACCAATATTGCCATAAACGAACATGGTATTTTCACTTTGAAAATATTTTTGCTCGCCAGGAATAATCAGTGAAATGTCTGGGATATTGAATCTGAGCATATTGTATGACCCCGAAACGCCGCCAATGGCATACACATTGAGGGCATCATCTATGTACCTGCCTCTGAGGTAGCGATTGTAGTTTAGCTCGAACTCTATGGTACTTCCTTTCATGGTCGCGCCCCCGTAAGATAAATCAATGGCTCTGGTAGGCAAAAAGTAAGCAATGCTTCCAGAAAGTGCATTTTTTCTATCGCCAAAACCGCCATAAGTGCCTCTGACCTTGAAGCCAAAGTTTCCAGGGTACATACTTGGCTTGGTAAGAGGATAGTCGGCTCGATTCCCAAAATATTTTGCATAAACAGCACCACCACCCACACTCCAATACTGTGCAAGTGCTTCTTGGAAACCAGAAAGTGAAAATGCTACAGCGAACAAGAAAATAATTTTTTTCATACGAATTTCTTTAAATACTTGATTATCAAATGTATAAAATCTATTTTGAATAATAGTTTTGTAAAAATTTCTGTGTGTATGGGAACTAAATGCTTAGAAATAACGAATGTTAAATAAAAACCCACTAAACTTTTGTAAGTTTTAGCAAATTTAGTACCTTTTCTGAGTTTTTTATGCAAAGAAACAAAGAAGCATGGAATCTTTCATCTATTTACTATGAAAAAAATATTTTTCGCTGCCTTTATTTTATGTAGCGTACTTGCCTGCGACAATACGCCTCTGCCAGAGCCTATCCCCTTCAAAATCGTCAATAAGCTGATTGATTTGAACAATTTTCGCTATCAACGCCTCAAATTTGATGGTGGGTTTGTGTACGAAGATGGCGGCTCGCGGGGCATGATAATTTATCGCCGCAGTGCTTCTGCTTATATCGTTTTTGAAAGACACTGCCCTTACCGCCCCACAGACGCGTGTGGACAGGTCAATGTAGATGGCTCTCGCTTTTTTATGCGCGACTCCTGCTGCAATACGGTATTTGACTTTGAGGGAAACCCCACCAGTGGACCTGCTTTTAGCCAAATGTTGCGCTATCGAGCCTCACTTTCAGGGAGTTTGCTTACCATTAGTAATTGAGAAATATGGCAATTTCAATGATGAAAGCGTGAAATGGTCAAACGTTTCAACTCATTTTTCAAATCTTTGCCAATTCATTTTTCAAATGGTTAATTACGTTGATTTCGTAGGGGTCAGCACCGTTTTCTAATGCCATGTAATAAGAAACCCAATCTGTGAGGTGAACAAAGTAAAAAGTTTGCTCTACCAAAGAAGTGCCTTCCAGTTCAATCTCCAAAATCGTATCTGTCAATCTGGCAAAAATCTCTTTGGAAATATTCATACGTACATTGACGCGAGGATTGTTAAACGTAGAATTTACCAAAATGACAGCACTATTTTTCAAAATCTGTGGCGGATTTACCCAGCCTACCAACTCATTGTGATTCATTTCTGGAAAAACGTTGGTGTGGCAAAACTGCTTTGAGTTCTCATTGATTTGTTGCTGAAAACGCGTAGCAAGCGGAGCTAAGTTATTGTCTGTGTAGATGATAGGAAGTTTGTTATGTAGCTTTTTGGCTATATCGTCAGCCATCTGCTTGATGGTTTCTTTTTGCTCAGTAATTAAAGTGTAGGCGGCTTTGATTTGGTTTCTGAAATTATTGCTAATTAGTTGATAATGAACTAATAAATAGAGAATTTGCACCAAAGAATAACCCAAATATGCACGTGGGCAAGGTTCTTCTTGGGGCATTTTGGCGATGTCATAGCCTTTGCTAACGGCTATTTCGTGAAGTTTGCCGCCTGTGGTAACACAAGCTATTTTTGCGCCTCGCATACCCGCCAGCGCGACTGCTGCCAAAGTTTCCTCTGTGCCGCCAGAGTACGAACAAGCGATAAGCAAGGTATATTTGTCGACATATTTTGGGATTTCGTAGCTTTTTACGACCTCAATAGGCACTTCCAAGTCATTGAAAACGAGAGATTTGGCTATACTTCCTCCAATCCCTGAACCTCCCAAACCCGAAACGACGATGTTTCTGATTTCGTTGGCTGGGCGCGAAACTTTGATATGTTCTCCTATTTGTATCGCGTTATTGAGCTGTTTATCAAACTCAGTAATTAGTTTTTCAATGATATTCATTGCTGAATGGTTAAATGGTTAGATTACTTAGGTAAAAGATTTATTAAAAAAACTCTTTTTCTATTTTACTGCTTTACACAGAGTTTTCAAAGATATATTAAAAAAATATTTTTATACAAGTCTTTTGCAAAAAAATGTGTTAATCCATCAATCGTGTGAGTAAAATTTCTTTGAACTTACGCAAAACAGAAATGATTTGCAACAAATCTTCTTTGTCTGTGCAGGTGAATGTTTTAGAAATACAATATTCTTTACTTTCCATCACTACAAAACGCCAAGTTTCTCCTATGATTTCTATGCCATACAAAGGGTTCTTGTTTTTATTTTTTTCTTGTGCTATCAAGAAAGCCTGTAACAACTGCCCCATAGGGTCGCCAGATGGGTTTTTTTGCGGCTTATATTCTTGAAAATGGAAGTAAGGTGTTCGGAAAACGTCTAATACCCCTTTTGCCATCATAAAATCAGACTTTACGGTTAGCTTTGTGCCTTCGACAGTTGCCCAAATCATTTTATCAAAAAAGGTAACAATATTATCATCTTCTATTAGATAACCTAAATCTAAAATATGGGTAATAAACTTCATTTTTAAATCTTCTTCACTCCAGCCCGCAATTTTCTTGACTGCCAGTTTATATTTTTCATCAAAATTAGCTTGTTCTACCATAGTTAGCACTGGCAGTTGCACACTGAGCCATTCTTCCATCAAGGGAGTTTGATAATCTGTGATGCGCTTGAGGTTAAAATGCAAAATTAAATCTCCTTCTCTCCACTGATTCCCAATAGTTTCGTCATCAATGTATTTTTTCTTTGCCATTTTTATATTTTTTCGTGTGGTAAAGTTAGCAATAAATAACCGTATTGACACTAAAATTTCCTTCCTTATTCGTGAAAATAACCCAAAGAGAGCAATTTATTCCTTTTATTTCTCCAATCAAGCTCTACCCTGACGTGCTGCTCTAAGAAAATTTGTTTTTGAAAAAATGCTTCTAAGTCTGCACGCGCCGCAATACCCACTTTTTTGAGGTTTTCTCCACCTTTTCCAATCACGATTGACTTTTGGGTGGGGCGTTCTACCAAAATTTCCGCGCTGATTCTGATGATGGTTTCTTCTTCTTTGAATGAGTTTATGATGACTTCACAGCTATACGGAATTTCCTGTTTGTAGGTCATAAAAATTTTTTCTCGGATAATTTCTGAGGCAAAAAAGCGTTCACTACGGTCTGTAAGCTCATCTTTGGGGTAAAAAGGAGGGTGAAAAGGCAAATTTTCTAATATTTTCTCAAAAATAAGGGCGGTATTCTGCTTGTGCAGTGCAGAAATGGTCAAGATTTCTTTGGCGTTAATGTGTTGTTGCCAGTAGGCTATCTTTTCCTCAATTTGTTCTGGTTTTGCCAAGTCTATTTTATTGATAATCAGAAGAATAGGTGCGTTTACTGTTTTTAGTTTTTTCAGTACATCTTCCTCATCATATTTCTCAAAAATGTCTGTAACAAACAAGATAATATCAGCATCTTCGAGGGAAACATGGACAAACTGCATCATCGCCTTGTGGAGTTCGTAGTGCGGGCTAATGATACCAGGGGTATCAGAATAGACAATCTGGAAGTCGTCGCCGTTCAAAATCCCCATGATGCGGTGGCGCGTGGTCTGCGCCTTGGAGGTAATAATGGAAAGCCTTTCTCCTACCATTGCGTTCATCAGCGTCGACTTGCCCACATTGGGCTTTCCGATGATGTTTACAAAACCTGCTTTGTGTGTGTTTTCCATTCAGTAATAAATATTTTTTGCAAATATATTGCTTTGTAATGAAAAGTTCTCTACCTTTGCATCACAATTTACAAAGATAGTAAAAACATCATCTGTAAAATTGGTTACGTTGCGGAGTGGAGCAGTTGGTAGCTCGTCGGGCTCATAACCCGAAGGTCGCAAGTTCGAGTCCTGCCTCCGCCACTATTCAAAAAGCCTTTACGAGCAAATCGTGAAGGCTTTTTTGTTGGGTATATCCACAACAATTATCAGAGAACTCAACAGGAAGTTATTTATTTCCCCTCCTGTTTCCAAAAAGGAATATAGGCAAAGTTAGAAGTTGGTAATGTATTGGTAGCCAACTTGATAGTCAAAATATGCTCACTTTGGGCAAGTTTTTTGATGTCTATCGAGGTGATGATTCCTTTCTCTATCATTTGGAGCTTTCTCTAAAGAACATAGAAACTGGATTATCAATTTCTTAGAAAACACAATGTTTTTTCAAGGAGTTGCTTCCCCTATAATTTTAATCCTGACTATCTTTTTTAGGGGGCAATAACTTCTGGTCTTTCTTTTTACTTTCTAAGAGAATTTTTGCGCCCTTGATAATAAAAGTAGGTAGTTTTATTAGCATTCCTTTTAAGATAATTACAATATCATTCCCCAAGGCTTCAATAAAAGTAGGCTTGCGCTCTTTTATTTTTTTCTCTATAACTCCCACTTTCTCACTGTACTGCTCTTTGAGATTCTCATATTCTTTTGCAACTATTTCTGAGATGTAATTAAGCACATTCCATTCTCTTACAAGAAGTTCTACGTTATCAAATATTGCTTGAATTGTATTAAACTCTTCACTATGAGAGAGTTGCTCTTTGGTATAGGCATGAGTTTCAAAAACCAGCAAAAAGAACTTATACTCATTAACCTTTGTATCAAGCCTATCTAACTCTTTATCAACCCTATTAAAGAATCTTTTGAGTGCATCTATTCTTTCCAATTCATCTCTGGTAGGTTGTTTCTTCTTTTTTTTCCATAGTTTCATAAAAGGGTAAAATATTAAAAGGGTAAAAATGATTACTGTTAATTATGTATTACCAAACTTTTCACAACTGGTTTTTGTACTGTCTGTTATTGAAACTGACAGTACAAAAACCAGTTCAAGCGTTTAAGAAATTTATGTATTTAACACACACAATTAATTAAATACCAAATACTTACATATGCTTACGCCCTAATTCACTCGCTCCCAGCTCTCTCGCTGGATAGTGCCGCCAACAGTTGTTGTCAAGGTCAATGAGGTTTGAGTGAGGCGAGAAATGGTAAATCTTTTACGGTCATCAATTAATAATTCTTTGCCATCCGCTTGAATTTTCCAAGATTCAATATTAGTAGAATTATTAAAAGAGGTAGGAGTCGGTAAAAGACGAGAACATGAAGCACCTTTAGAATTTATAGACATTGCTCCATCACTACTAAATCTTGCTGTTGTATTGAAATTTGAGGTGCAACGATTATCATATTCTTTGTCATATTCAGACACCTCCGTTAATTTCCACAAGCCCACCAGAGCTGCTTTTACATTGTTATTGCCAAGAATTTCTTCAGCTTCACTACTTTTATTACAAGCGCACAAAGCAAAGAATATCAGCCCAATACTTGCTTTATTCCTTAAAAAATAGATTAAAGAATTTTTGAATTTTTGAATTTTTGAATTTTTGAATTTTTGAATTTTCCATAATTTTTAAAAGTTTAAAATAAAAGAATACATAAATTTTGAAAGTTTAAAAGCGATAAAAAAGCTGGCTGAAGTCTGCTTTTTCTACATTTATTTATAGTAACCCATAAAGGTTTTAGATAGAAAGCATAGCAAGGAAAATAAAGACAATAACAAAGACCTGTGATGCTTTTTTGGCACCCAACCATTCATAAAAAGTCTTTAAAATCAATTATTTAGCACAAATTTAAGAAAGGGAAAAATACAAAGCAAGCGCGCAAAAAGCACCTGCACCTGAGCAAGGCATGAACGGATAGTTTGAGGGCATGAACGGACAGTTTGGGGGCATGAACAGCCAAAAATATTTTTTTGACTATTTCACTATCATTGCTTTTTTTAGCCCATTGAGGTAAGTTTTTCCGATATGAAGTTGCTGCCCATTGCTCATCAGCAAAGTCGCATCACCCGTCAAAAGGGTTCGCACTTCGTTCAAGTTAGCAACTGTATCTTTGTGTATCTGCAAAAAGCGGTGTGGGCTGAGTATTTCTTCCATTTCTCTGAGGGTTTTGAGATACTGCTGTATTTTTCCGTTGCTGAAATGAATCCTGATATTGCCATTTTCGGCTTGGCAGTACAAGATTTCGCGGGCATCAGCAAAATCATAGCCCTTGGCGTGAGGCAGGGTAAGTTGGGTCGTTAGCGGCAGTTTGCTACTTATTGATTGGAGGGCTACCGTCAAGCGTTCGTTGTTCATCAGTTCTCCATTTCGCTTGATAGCCTTTGAGATAGCCAGTTTTAATTCCTCAGCATCTACAGGTTTGAGCAAAAAGTCCAACGCGCTGACCTTGAACGCCTGCACTGCGTATTGCTGGAAGGCAGTCGTAAAAACAATATGAAAATCAAGCTGCGGCACAGCTTTCAATAACTGAAAACCAGTCATTCTTGGCATTTCTACATCTAAAAACAGCAAATCAGGTTTTATCTTGGCGATTGCTTCTAAGCCCTCCTCTGGGGTGTTACAAGTTTCCTGTATGCTAATTTCAGGGCAATGTATTTCCAGCAAACGGCACAGATGCTCTATGCAGTGCTTCTCGTCATCAATGACTACGGTGGAAAGTTGCATAAAAAACTAAGTAATTATCAGTGATACGTTTCAAAAAATATCAATCTTCGTCAGGATTAATGCCCATTGCGCGCAGTTTTTCTGCTAATTTGTCCGCACGCTGCTTCTCTTGCTCTGCACGCAGTTTTTCTTGCTCTGCGCGTTGCTTCTCTTGCTCCGCACGCTGCTTCTCTTGCTCTGCACGCTGCTTCTCTTGCTCCGCACGCTGCTTCTCTTGCTCCGCGTATTCTTCTTGAATTTTGGCATATTTTTGGGCATTATCCGCGCGATACTCTTCTCTGTCTGCACGCTTTTGCTCCATAATTTTCCCCTCCAAGCCTGTAAGCAACACATTGCCATCTGCATCACACCAGCGCAACCAATCCTCTGTTCTCTCCTCAAAAAGCCCATTCCAGATACATAAACCAATCCCTAATTTTTCAAAAAAATGATTGTTTTTTGGATAATATTCGCCCACATGAAGTTCGTAAACATTGAGCATTTCCTTATTGATATGCCTGATAGGGTCAAAAACTACATAGTAGCGAATACCCATATTGGCGTAAGTATCAAACTTTTTGCCTCCTTCATGCCCGACTGTATTGGATACGATTTCTATGACCACATCAGGCGTTTTGCCCAACTGCCAAACCATATATACTCGATGCGCTTTTTCCCAAATATTATCAGGATAACTTACATCGAGGCTCAGAAATACATCTGGCACTACGAAAGGCTTATTGATGCCATAATAAATCCCCACATTGGCAGAGGCAACGAAAGGACGGTTGCCAAAGGGGTGCGAGCTAAACATAGCATCAACCAGAAGGCGTTGTTGTTTTTCTGAAAAAATATTGTCCACAGGTGTATCGTCTTCGGTTACAAGATGTTCTACATTTGGCGGTTCTATGATATAATCAGTGATTGTGGTAGTTTCCATCGCATAGTATTTGGTAGCTAATTTACTAAATTTATTTGAACTCACAAGGAATTTTTTACAAAGTTTTTTATTTTGAAAGCAAAGAACAAAAACTTTAGCTTCGCAACAAATAACCTACATTGGTATTCTGACTACTACCTGCGTTCCCAAAGAAGTATTTTTATCATCTTTTAAATCTATGATTTCCAGTAGATTATCTATTACCTGCCCATCAATCATTTCTCTCAAACGCTTTTCTGTGATTTCCATACCAAGAGATTGATGATGCTGGCGTGATAGTCCATTGATTTCGCTTGCTTTCGACCTTCCTACGCCATCATCTTCAATCAAAATATGTAAGATTTCATCTTGGACAAAGATTTTTAACTGCAATTTCCCTCTTTCTTTTTTGTTTCGTAAACCATGTAAAATTGCGTTTTCTACAAAAGGTTGTAAGAGCAGAGGTGGAATTTCAATTGTTCGTAAATCTACACTATTTTCATTAATTACTTGATAATCAAAACTATCCTCAAATCTGCGCTGACTCATTCGAACATAAATCTCCAAAAAATCTAATTCTTCTTTCAGCGTAATGTATTTTTTTCCAGTATGGTACAGCACAAGGCGATGAAGTTTGTTTAGGTCGTCCATGGCAGCTTGTGCGGCTTGGTTATCACCTTTGCTTATATAGTTGTTTATCAAGCCCATACAGTTTGCCAGAAAGTGTGAATCAATCCGAGAAGTGTTCAGTCGCTGGTTTACTTCTTGGAAATCATTTTGCAAGTTTTGGTAAGTATCTTTGACCTTATTAATTTCGTTTTTATAGGTTTCTTCTTTTCTTATTTCCTTAATTCTGTATTGATAAATTCCATAAATAATCAAAAATATGATGCTGATTATCAAAGATATAAACCACCAAGTAGCCCACCAAGGCGGCAGAATCGTAATGTGCATACTTGCGCCTTCTTCGTTCCACAGACCATCATTATTGCTTGCTTTTACCCTCAAAATGTACGTATCTGGCTCTAAACCTGCAATGCTAATCGCGTTTTTGTTGCCAAGCGGAATCCAGTTTTCATTCAATCCGTCTATTTTGTAGGCGTACTGATTTTTGTCAGGGCGGATAAAATTCAAAGCCGCAAACTCGAAAGAAAGAAAGTTTTGCTCGTGCGTGAGTGTGATATATTTTTTGTAAGTAATCGCAGTATCCAAGCTGTATTCTTTTTCGAATAACTTGAACGAAGTAAAAACGACAGGCGGAACAGTGCGATTTTCTTGGATACTATCAGGGTGAAACTTGCAAAAACCCTTAGAGCCACCAAAGCAGATATAGCCGTTTTTGTTTACCCATTTGGAATACCTGATGTGGGTTTGGTCTGCGCCCACCGCACCGTCCGCCAAATCGTAGCGATTAACCCGTATTTTGCCTTTGGGTTGCCTACTGACACAACAAATGCCCAATGAACTTGCCAACCAAAGGCGGTCTTTGGAATCTATGACGATGGTGTATAGCATATTGGTTGGCAGTCCATCTTTCTCTTTGATAGTCAGGAACTTAGTGCTATTTTTTTCTTTGAAATACAAGCCTTCTGAGGTCGTAACCCAAAGCGTGCCTTTGGAGTCGAGCGCAAGGTCATAAATATTTTCATCAGCAAGCGAATAGGGCTTATCAGGTTCGAGTAGGTAGTGCGTGAACTGTGCCGTTTTTTTGTCAAAAGAGAAAATTCCCTTATTTGCTGCGCCTTTGCCTATCCAAAGTGAGCCATTGGGGGCTGCAATAATAGGCGCGTTTTTGTCCAATTTATGCTCTATTCCGTTTTGGTCTTTGATTTCGTACCAATTTTTCAAATCATTGTTAGCCAGCCGAAATACACCCGAACCACCACCAAAGTAAAAAACACCTGCACTGTCTTTGTGAATTGCCGACAATGTTCCCGCAAATAATTCTTGCTCATTTTCAGGGTTTAAACTACTAATTTTGTTCGAAAATTTATCTGATTTTTTATCAAAATAGCTTGTACATTTTGCCGTTGCTACCCAAATATTGCCTTTGTCGTCTTCCTCAAAGCCCGCTATCAAATCTGTGCAGAGTTCTCCATTGGTGTTTTGTTGGGTATAATTTGTATAAGTCTGTAAATGAGGATTATATACGCTAATTCCCTTGCCGTAAGTCCCTATCCAAAGCAATCCTTCGCTGTCCTCAAAGATAGCGGCAACTGCTTGGTCAGGAAGATTTTGAGGTGCAAAAAGTGAATGTTGAAATAGCTCGAAGGTGTTCTTGCCCCCACGCCGATTGTCAAAGTAATTTAGCCCACTTTGGTAAGTTCCCACCCAAATATTGCCACTTTGGTCTTCGCAAAATCCTTGCATCGCATTATTGGAAAGGGAGTGAGTATTGCGGGCGTTTTTTTCGTAATTGGTAAAGCGTTTGGTCTGGTGATTATAGACGGAAATGCCATTTTCTGTGTGTAAAAACCAAACCAATCCATGTTTGTCTTGGCGAATTTTATTGGTGGCATCACCCGAAAAACCCCTATTTCCAACCGAATCTCTCTTGAAAAGCAGTACCTCCGCGCGATTCCGATTGGGCGGAATCATATACACACCGCCTCCATTGGTGCTTGCCCACAAGTAGTTTTGGTCGTCCTCGAAAATCTCAAAAAAAGTATTATCTCCTTGCCTAAACTTATAGGGTTCTAAGTGAAATGTGCCTTTTACCCTGTCAAAAGTAAACAACCCCCTTGCCGAGCCTACCCAAAGCACACCGTTTCTGTCTAACCACATTGCCCAAATAGGGTTAGGGATTTCCTTTTTTTCATCGTCTGGTTTCCGATTGCTTGGAATTTTATAGCGTGTAAACTGCAAGGTTTTGCGGTCGAAGCGTGTAAGCCCATTCCTTGTTCCTAACCAAAAGATGCCTTTGTCGTCTTCTAAAACTTCCCTTACATCATTGTCTGTGAGGGAATTAACATTGTTTTTTTGGTGATAATAAGTTGTAAATTTATCTGTTCTCTTATTTAAAATGGTCAGCCCGTTTTTTGTGCCAAACCAGAGCAGCCCATCTTTGGTTTCGTGAATATGCCAAATGTAGTTATTAGAAATAGAGGAGCTATCTTCTGGGTTGTGCTTGTAGTTTTTGAAGTTTTTTCCATCAAAACGGCTCAATCCATTTCTTGTCCCTATCCAGATAAAACCCTCACTATCAGAGAAAAGTGATTTGATTTCGTTGGAAACAAGCCCATGCTCTATGGTGAGTTGATGGAATTTGACATCAGTAACTTGGGCAAAAACAGAAAAACCTGACCATAAAGCAAGCAAGGTGCAGACCAGTCGCATAAGACAAACTGTAAGTTAAAAATGATGTTTTTATTGTGCGATTTTAACAAGGAAATAGGTAAAAAACAAATAAAATTAAGTAAAAATACGGTTAAGAAAACATCAAACTTTTTGCAAAAATGTTTTTTCGTTTCCTGTATAAAACAAGCTAATTTCTTGCCCTATTTCTTTGAAAAGTCCTTGTGTCCTCTCTGGGCGTGCATCAGTGAGGAATACTTGCCCAAAAGTATTGCTGTGCATTAATTCCATCAGTTTTTTGATGCGGCTATCGTCCAGCTTGTCAAAAATATCGTCTAAAAGCAATAAGGGTTTAAGGTTTTTTAATAAGCTAAGTAACTCAAACTGAGCCAATTTGAGGGCAATGACGTAACTTTTTTGCTGCCCTTGCGAGCCAAATTTATTGATAGGGTAGCCACTAATCTCAAATACATAATCGTCTTTGTGGATTCCTTTGGTGGTGCGCTGTAAGAGCAAATCTTTGGGCAACTGATTAATGAAAAAACTTTCAAAATTAGCTGTTTGCAAATCTGATGTATAGACAAGGCTAATTTTTTCTCGTTCGCCGCAGATAAAAAAATAGTATTTTTCTAAGATAGGCACAAATTGGCTGATAAATTCACTGCGCTTTTCAAAAATACTTTTTGCCAAAGGCAAGATTTGGGTATTGTAAGTTTCTATCAGCGTTTTGTCAAAGAAATTTCTCTCCGCAAATTGTTTCAAAAGGCTGTTTCTTTGTTCTATTAACTTATTGTATCTGTGGAGATTATTCAAATAAGACTGCTCTATTTGGCATAGTGTAACATCAAAAAACTTACGGCGGGTTTCGCTTCCTTCACGAATCAAATCAGTGTCGTAAGGTGTCATTAGCACGCAGGGAAACTGCCCAATATGCTCACCTATCTTGGTATATGCTTTTTTTTCTACTTTGATGGTTTTAGATTTTCCTTCTTGGAGGCTGCAATGTACTTCACTTTCTTTTTCTTCTTTTTCAAAATTTCCTTGAATCATAAAAAAGTTTTGTTCGTGCCTAATATTCTGACTATCAACGGAATTGAAGGCACTTTTGGTAAGGCACAAGTAATGAATAGCGTCCAGCAGATTGGTTTTTCCGCTTCCATTTTCGCCAATGATGCCATTTATGCCTGCGGAAAAGGAAAGGGAAAGTGCTTCATAGTTTTTGAAGTTGGCTAATTGTATTTTTTTGAGTTGCAATATTTTTTATTTTCAAAAAGATAAAATGATTATACACTCAAAAGTAGCAAACTTTTTAGAAAAATTTGCTACTTCTACACCTTAAATCTATATTTTTTGGATATGTCGAATTATTTTTTCGGCATGGATTATCGAGTTTTCTATGAACCACTTGTTGGTGAGCAAGCCGCCACACACAACGCCCGCCAAGTAAATGCCTTGCTGGTTGCTTTCCTGCGTTTCTGGGTCATACAGTGGAAAGAGATGCTCATTATCAGTGATTTCCACTCCTGCCATTTTGAGGAGGTCGAAGTTAGGCAGATAGCCTGTCATAGCCAGTACGAAATCATTTTCCAGGTGCAGTATCTCGTCAGGGGTTTTGATAATCAGTTCTTTATCTCGTATTTCTATGATTTCTGAGCTAAAATAAGCCTTGATACTTCCTTCTTTGATGCGGTTTTCGATATCAGGTTTTACCCAATATTTGACGTTTTTTCTGATTTCATTTTCTTTGATAACCATGGTAACTGTTGCGCCTTTGCGGTAAGTTTCGAGAGCAGCATCCACCGCAGAGTTTGCCGCGCCCACAACGACGACTTTCTGAAAAGCGTAAAGATGCGGCTCATCATAGTAATGCTTTACTTTGTCCAGATTTTCGCCTGGCACATTCATCAAATTAGGCAAATCATAAAAACCAGTAGCTATAATGAGGTTTCGCGCTTGGTAAATGCCTCTGTCTGTGGTGATTTGGTAAAGTTGTTTTTCATTTTTTCTTTCCGTAGGCGAGAGGGAAGCTATCAGGTTTACCTTTTCATAGAGTTTCAGGTTCAGCTTCCAGCTCAGTGCTACTCTGCGGTAATAATCTAAGGCTTCGCGTCGTGTGGGCTTGTCCCCATGCGAGATAAAAGGCACATTACCAATCTCTAAGCGGTCGGAAGTGGAGAAAAAAGTCATATTGGCGGGGTAATTGTAAATCGAGTGAACCAAACAGCCTTTTTCTACAATCAAATAGGTTAGGTTTGCTTTTTTAGCCTCTATTCCGCACGCCAGCCCAATGGGGCCAGCACCAATGATTAAAACGTCATACATTTCCTGTGGTTATTAATTTTCAAAAATAGAAAGAAAAAACGTGTAATAACGCAAACAGGAAAATTACTCACACCCTTTTCCGTCCAACAGTAGCTCGTCGTTTTCTTTCACAATCGTCAAACCAAGCGTATTGGCTATGATTTCTATGATGCTCCCAATACTTTCATTGTCAAAAGTAACAGTAATAGGACAGTTCCCCAAGGCAGGATTTTTTAGCTTTATCTCACTCATATACAAGGCATTAATTTTGGCAATGGCTTCATTTAAAGTGGTTTTCTCAAAAACTAAAAGTCGAGTTTTGTACGCCAAAAAGTTCTTGTCTGCAATATTTTCCTGTTTGGTAATCTTATCGCCTTCTATCGCTGCTTGCTCTCCTGCGGTCAAATAAATGCTGTCTTTGGCACTCCTGACCAATACTTTTCCCTCTTGTACTATCACTTCTGTTCTACTTTTATTAGGGGCAACTTTTACATTAAAAGCTGTGCCTACTACTTGAATTTCAACACTTTGCGTTTCTACTACAAAAGGTTTTTCCTTATTGGACTTGACTTGAAAAAATGCTTCTCCTTCTAACTTTACCACACGCTTCTTCCCTGAAAATGTTTCGGGGTATGTGATTTTACTTTGGCGATTTACAAACACCTGCGAACCATCGGCAAGTAGCAGAGAATCAGCTTTTTCGGTAGTAGCAAAGGCAAGTTGTTGCGCTTCTTTGTCGCTCAGAAAATACCAAGCAAAGCCCACCACCAGCAAAAAAGCAATCGCAGCGGCAATTCGCATGAAAGGCACAGCAGTTCGCTTGGGCTTCATCTGCACCACTTTCGCTTCCTTGCCTCGCAATTTTTGCCAAGCAGCATCAGTATCTACCTTGCGGAAGGTCTTGGACTTGTTAGCTGCCTGTTTTCCAGCCTTTTCCCAAACTTTCTGTACTTCAAAAAAATATTTTTCGTTCTCATCAGAGTCCAAAAGCCAATCATTTACGGCTTCGCTTTCGGTTTCCGTTGCTTCCCTCGCCAAAAACTTGGCAATGAGGTCGTCATTTACTATCGGCGTATGTTTTTCCAATGGGTTAAGTATTTTATGTTTACACCTCGAGAGATGTAGTTATTCATTTTTTATTTTATCTCTCTTTCTCCCAGAAACTGCTGAAATCGCAGTAGATAACCGTCAGGGTCTTGTATCAAAAATTCCTTTACACCCTCCTCTTTATTGGGCGCAATTCTGTACCAATTTTCCATTGGCTCTCTAAAAAAAGGGATTTTGTGCGCCCTAATATGCTCTTCTATTTTGGCAATATCTTCTGTTTCAATCTGAAAATTAATGCCTCGCCCTCTCGGATAAGTCAGTTCACCAGTTACCCAGCCGTCATTGTCTTCTTCGAGCATCACCTGACTCCCTTCAAAAGATAAGTAAGCAAAGCGGTCTTCTGGTCTATCAAACTCGATTTTGAAGTGGAGTTTTTCCACATAAAAATGAAGACTTGCGTCAAGATTACTTACGTTCAGTTCTGGCACTAATCTATTAAATTGCATCACACAATGAATTTTTATTTGTTTTTTATCTTTCCCTCTACCTCATGAAACCTGACTACCAAGCTAATTCCCTCACTCGCCCAATGCGCGACCTCCTCTGCCAAATCTTCACCACCTCTTGGCTTTGGGCTGATAGCTAATTGACTGTCAATGAAATAGAGTTTGGTGTGCATGATATTATTTTAAGCAGTTTCTACTAAGGTGAAAGTATGTATCTCTTTTGTAATATAGTGAATCCCAAATATTTGAATAACATCAAACAAGTCATCTATTGTTAAATTATCTACTTCCAAGGTTTTCACTGTATCTTCTAATTCATGCACCTCTGCTTGGTATGAGAATAGGATAAGGATATAATAAAATTCGTCATCATATAATTTTTCCTTATGTTTTTTGTATTTTCTTATCCAAGATTTACCACAAGCAACATCAATAGCTCCATCATAACCATCGGTCATCCTGTTAAATACAATTATTTTTTCGGTAACACTTTGAGCTATAACCTCTACTTGCCCACCTTTGGCTGAGTATATAAAATCTTTATTTTGTCCATTTGTTTTATCCTTATAACCAATAAAATATACTTTAAATAGACTATTACCTTCTTTATCTACTAATTTTTTCAACACTTTTTCATTTTCTGCCAAGTCAGAGATTAAGTAATTACTACTACTTTGTTCAATAATCGATTGTTCATCTTTGCTTGGAAAATGTAAATAATCTTTTAAGCGACTTGTTCCTTTGTAAACCTTATCCATTTTAACTTAGTATCTTTTTATGTTACCATAGCTCACTTTCTCCTTTTCCTTGAAATTAAAATTGCTCCTAATAACTCGGTATTCCCTCTCTCTACCGTTTCATTTATTTTAAACCAAATCCTAAACTTATAAATGCTTGTGTTTAGCACTTTCAATAAATGATATTCAGGAATAACTTTTCTTACTGTATCTGTCAATATCTTACTATTATCATTGCCAGGCTCTTTTTTCCATAATATTGCACAATACGGTATAAAACATTTGTTATCCTGCTGATTATAAACCATATCCACTCGATATTCATCGCCTTTTGAGAAAATAAGTGCCTTTTCCGTTTTTCCCCCATGAGCGCGTTTCATAAGATGAGAAATATCCATACAACTAAAAGGAATCCAATCATCAGACAAGCTATCTAATAATATATTCAAATAAGGAAGCCCACCATAATTCATATTAGATTTATTTAACCCTTTAATAGCTGTTTCTCTTGAAATTGTATCACGTGAGGATTTTTTCTGCCCAAAAACAGTTAAATTAAACATGATGATAAATAAAACAGTGAAGACAATTATTTTTTTGTTAGAAAACATATATTTGATGTTAATTTCTCCTTAGTTAGTCATTTAAAGTCCGATTTTATGCGAACCTGAATGGTTTCACCTCCACGATTATAAATTTGGACAACCAGAAAATAGAGTTTGGTGTGCATAATTACTTCAAAAATTCCACCTTATTTCCCCTTACAAAATTTTTCATCTTGTAAAAACGGTTAAATAAGTTTCGTCCCTATGGGACTTCCATTCAAGTCTTGTAATCTTAATTTCTACAAAGCTGTCGTCCCTATGGGACTTTTATTACAATAATTTACAACTCATTCATAATTTATCATTCCTAATTCCAGATTCCAAATTTGTCATTAGTAATTAACCAAATCGCAATCGTCAGATATTCAATCAGTTGCTGCCTCATAATTTTCAGAGCCTTGCCCATTTGATTTTCTACCGTTTTTGGCGAAATGCCTAACTGCTCGGCAATTTCGCTGTACTTC
>JAAFJS010000040.1 GCA_013298985.1 Cytophagales bacterium | reverse complement strand
CCTAAATATTGACCACTTTTTTTGACAGTTTTCTTTTTTTCTTTGTCGTAATAACTGCTTACTTCGTACAAATAATATTTGTCTTGTATTTTTTTAATCTCTTGATTTTTTTGACGAAAAGCCAAAACCCAGTCAGGATGTGCCATAAAAATAATGGATATGTTACCTAATATTAGGTAAACAATCATAAGACCTAAAATGTTTAAAAAAATCAAAAAAAAACTACTTTTTTTATTTAATTAAATCTATTCCCTAATATTTTGGGAAGTTAGGGCTTAAAGCCATGCAAAAATATTGGTTTGAAGTCTTCTAATTTAGCTTCTTTCGTATCAGTGGTTTTCTCCTCTTCTGGGAATAGAGGCGTGATTTTCCACCACTGACCAGTGCTATTCGCTGTATTTGCCATCTGCAATTGGTTATTCCTTCCATCGTTCACCACATCTAAGGACTTCCCTTCGCCGAGCCATCGGTTAGTTAGGCGATAATGACCATTACCTAAGCTCGTTAATTTCCAAACCTGCCCAGAAACATTGGCACTATTTGCCATTTGCAACTGGTTATTAGTGCCATCGTTCACTATGTCCAATGACTTTTCTTCTCCCTGCCATTGGTTAGTCAGGCGATAATAACCATCACCCAAGGGCGTAAATTTCCAAGCCTGTCCAGAAACATTCGCCACACTCTCCAAAATGAGCTTGTCATTATCCCCGTCATTGACCACATCTAATGCCTTGCCTCTTCCCTGCCACTTGGTAGTTAGGAGGTAATAGCCTTTGCCAATCGTTTGTGCATACACATTTTGATAGCATAATAGGGCAAAGAAAAACAACACAAAGGAAAAAAGTTGCTTCATGTGAGTAATGATAAGTTATGAGTTATATTAAATGTTTGATTATCAATATTTTACTTGCTGAACGGGATTTGTAATCTCGCCCTACTTTATTGAGGGTTTGTAATTCAATTTTTGCTATTTTATTGATAACCAGTAGCTTATGTTTTGTTTTTATTTAAAACTTGCTATTTCTAACCTACGCCAGTGGCAGTGGTTATACAGGAAAACCACTAACTTTGCCTGTGGGTCAGCTCAGGAAAGTACAAACTTCCCCAAAATGTCTGATGGCGTTACCATTGCTGACGCAGTGCTTTTTGTGCCTCAAAAGTAAATATAATCACTAAATCAGCGTTAATTTTTGGTTTACTTCCAGTGCCATCGCTTCTTGGCTAAGTTCTACTTTTATTTTTTTGACGTATTCAATAATTTCGTCCAAAAACTTATTCAAATCAGCCTGCGTAACATAAGAATTGACAATATAAACCGTTTCGCCCACCAAGCCCACTTCCTCGCTATTCCATACGCCTTGCGCTTGCTTGCTCGTAGCCCCGCCAAAACGTTCGCCAAAAAATGCCAACGTTTTTTCCACATAGCTACTCGTATCCAGCTTTTTGTCCACGCTAATCGTCGTGGGGATATAAAGCGCAATGTTGTTGGTGCGCTCCAGCCTGTCTGCCAGCGTGTTAAAAACGTCCAAAAGCGGGGTGGGAATCACCACTTCCTTGGCGTGCATATCGCGCAAAGGCGGAAATACAGGCAGAAAAGGAACGTGAAAATCAACCTGATGCGGAAAAACTACATCTTTGTATTCCTCGCTACAATGGTTTATCAACGTAAAAATATTAGTTTCATTCGTGCGGATTCGCTTGCGTAGCTTCCTTTGAATATCCTCCAAATGTCCCCAAACCGCAGGCTCAGGTGGAGAAAACATGATGATTTGCTTGGCATAGTCCAGCATCATGGCGATGTCTTGGTCGACATTGCCATCATGGTCTTCGTCTATATTTTCGTTTAGCGTAATGATAATATTTTCATAATCGTTGATGAGGTGGTCGAGCATCATGGTCGTCTTGACTTTATCATTCATGGAACGGTCTTCTTGGGAAAGCAAAATGTCAAAACCCGCGGGGTGGTGATACACCTTTTCTTTGCGGCTGATGTGCAGGTCAGCAATCAGTTTTTGTGGTACAGGATATTCAGTATAAACCGTTTTTTGTTTGGTGCGCTGCTGAAGCAATCGCGCCAGGCTCACGCCAAAGCTGGTCGCGCCCAAGCTACCAAAGACATCAAAAAGCAGGATAAGTTTGATATTGGAGTTGCCTCGACTGCGGCGGCGGTTCGACTCTACCAAGTAGCGACCGAGCATTTTAGCCAGTTCGATAGCAATAGAGGGTAGCTGGTACAGCATATCTATAAAATCTTGACGGCGAATCACAATCACTTCTACATCACTGAGCGCAGCAACGGAGGCAGAGCGCGGCTTATTTTCCAGAATCCCTATCTCGCCAAAAGTATTCCCTGGCATAAGGTAGTTCAGCACCTGCTCTTCCGTTTCGCTGATGATGCGCTTGATAGCCACAATGCCATTGGTAATGAGAAAAAGACTATCGCTGGGGTTTCCCTGCCACACAATAACCTCGTCAGGAAAAAATTGGCGCATCTTGCCTTTGGAGGCAATCCTGTCGAGGTCTTCTGCGGGCAAGTGTTTGAATAATTCGCAGGTTTTTAGTGCTTTGATGATGTTTTGGTTATTTCTCATTGGTGTATGGTTTGGGTATCAAGGGAGTTTTGCGATAAAAATTATTGATTTAAAACACTGTAAAGTTCATTGTCAAATAGCTTTGGGCTGATTTCTATTTTCTTCTTTTCTTGGATAAATCCTAAACGGTATTCTTCTGCGATTTGCCCGTTGTTTGCTAATCTATCTTGTATCATTTCATAATATTCTGGGTGCAGTTCGCAACTAATAAAGTTTCGTTTCAAATTTTTGCAAAGCATAATTTCAGAGCCACTACCACCAAACAAAATAAAAACATCATCATTTTCTTGCGTACAAGATTTTATCAACATTTCTACCAAATTTAATGGAATTTGGCAAGAATGGAAAGTTTTATCTTTGCTTACGTTTTTTACCAAGTCAAAATAAAACCAAGAATAAGGCATACGTCCCAAATGTCCTTCTGCTATACGTTGTTTGATACGCTTGTCTGTTGGATTTTGGTATGGAACTGCTACATTATCTTTGTAAAAATGGTTTTCTACCGACTTTGTGGCGTGCAAAATAGAACGGTGTGCAGTCGTAAAACGTCTGTGGCTGTGTCCTACGTTGGTATTATAAATCCAAACATAATCTTGCACGTCAAAAGCATTTTCGTCAAGGTATTTTACACGCAAATAGGCATTTTGTTTTGGATAATTCATCATAAATAAACTGCCTGTTGGTTTCAAAACTCGCATACTTTCTTTTGTAAGTGCTATGTACCAATCAATGTAATCATTCCATTTTTGCGTATAGTTTTTACCTGCATAGTTAATCCCTACATTATAATCAGGGTCGCCATACACCATATCCAAACAAGCATCAGGAAGTTGTTTGAGGGTTTCTAAGATGTCTTGGTTAAAAACCTTATTTCTGAAATTGTCAAGCATTGTTATTAAGTTGTGTTAGCCAAGTTTCAAATTCTGTTGTAGGAATTAAAATCATTTTTGTATTGCTTCCTGCATCACCACCAGTTACAATTCTATACCTATAATTTGAAGTTCCCCAATTTTGTCGTAAAAACTCTTTCAACTTTCTTATCTCTATTTTTCCAAATTTATCAATGTTACTGCCTCTATTTTTGTATTTATAAACCCAATAATCGGCAGTAGTAACCGCAAGCCCTGATGGTTTTCCTCTACATTCATATTCTATGGCAATATTGCCTGTTTTCTCTGCCATTAAATCATTTTTAACTTCAAATGTGAGGTTTTGGGAAATAATTTTTATATCAAATCCCTTAGAAGATGAGCTTTCTATATCGTCATCTCCTACTTTAAAATGATTTTTTAATAATTCTTTTACTTCATTTTCAGCGTCTTGACCATCTTTTAGGTCTTTATTAAAATCATAATGAGCCATAGCATTTTTAGTTGTTAAGTTGATAACAAACAGATTTCACAAATTTTATGCTTGTAATATCCAAATGATTTTCAAACGTATAAGCCCAAATTTTCAGGTTTGTAATACCATTCTCAATAGTTTTAACAACATAAACGCCAAAAACTTCTTTGATTTTGCCCTGTATGCCTGAAAGTTGATTTGCTTTGTGATAATATAGAAATGGGTGGTAAATTTGATAGATTGCAAAACTATCAGGTTTCCCATTTTTACCTTCAAAAACGCCAATAGTTCCCTGAAATTCAATAGTTAAATCAATTTCTATCTGTATATTTTCCAAATCAAGGTGCAAATCTGAACCAAAATTGTAAGAAAAACTTGTTTTAGTTCTATGTGGAAAATAAGTTTTGGGTCTTTTGGAAATGTCAATGTCTTCAAATTCTGTATCTTTTCCAAGCAAAAAATGGTGTAAAATTCGTTGATTATTGGCTACTGACAAAATATTACTTTCACTGCTGTTATATTCATTTAATTTGAAAAGTGCGGTTAAAACTTCATCTTTTTTACTCATAGTTTTTCAAAATCTGGAATCATTTCACATAAATTATCATAGATATATTTTTCTATGATTTTATTATTCAGAAATATTAGAAGTTCCTCGCCGTTCCAATCCCAATCATTGAGAGGCTCAGTAGTAAAATGCAAATACCGTTCAATCGCATTGATTTGATTTTCAGTTACATCTTTCATAGATTCTCAAACTGTTCCAACAGTTGGTTTTTACCACCTACCCACTTTATAAATGGTTTTGCTTTTTTCATTTCGTCATATTTTTTTAACCGTCGATAGGTCGTGCGCGAAGCCCGCGCAACAAATCTTCCTCAAAGCGGCTGATGAGGAATTTTTCGCTTTCGTCAATGCCGTTGCTTGCCGCCGCTACTTCGTTCAGGATACGTATCAGCTCAGGGTAGCCGCTATAAGAGCCAAATTCTATCATCACGCTGAGGGCTTTTTCGTAAGCATCTTTTACCTTGTTGTCATTTTTGGTTTCGTAGTTAAACGACCAAATCACTTCCTCGCCGCCTTTTTTGTATTGGAAAAGCGATTTCATTTTCTCGATTTCTTCGGGCTGCACAGTGCCATCTATTTTGGCTACGGCATAGATGAGTTCGCCAAATGCCTCGAAAAGTTTTTCTTTATTTACTATCATTCTATCCATGATTTCATTTTTTTCGTCCTAATTTTTCTACTACCCAGCTTTTACCCCAATCTTCTATTTCTTCTGCTGACCAAAGTTCAGGATAAAAAATCATTTTTTGAAAACGCGGCGGCAAATATTTTTGCCAATTCGTACCGCCAGTTGCCTCAATGTCAGCAGGTTCTTTGTGTAGGTAGCGCACCGCAGACCCAAAATGAGCCAGTTTCCAATCAATATTGAGCAGTGCATCAAACTTACGAAGTTCTATTTTTACAGTTTCTGAATCTGGAAATTTTCTTTTGAAAAGTCGGAAAAAATTACTTTCTGTGTGTGTGTGCGCCAGCCTGATAAAAATCTCTGAATATTTTTCTTCAAATTTTTTGAGGGTAAGCGTTTTTTTGCCTGTGGCGAGTTCGGTCGCTCCCAGCCGCCAGTAAATATGCTCGTACATTTCCTCTACGGTCGTGTGTGTATCTATTTGCCTATAAAAATCCTTGTCGACCAAGTATTTGAAATCAGTTGCACAAATTTCTATCATGCGAAACTGCCCCGACTGAAACCCACTCGCGGGCAGGAGAGCCATACGAAATTTTAGAAATTGCTCTTTTTCCATGCCGTCGCCCATAATCTCGAAGGTATTGACCAAGTAAGCAAAATAGCGATTGATGCGCTGGAGACGTGCCACAAAAAAATCTGCGGTCAGAAACTCATGCTGTGTTATCTGCTTGATTTCGTGGAGGATAAGTTTGAAATACAATTCAGTGATTTGATGATACATGATAAAAATCTGCTCATCAGGGAAATCCGTCTTGGGCGTTTGCAGGCTGAGTAAGGTATCTAAGTGAACGTAGTCCCAGTAAGTGAGGTAGTTGGCATACAAAAGTCCGTCTAAATAGGAGGAGAGGTCTTGCCCCATTGCCTCGAACTTATGCTCTAATTTTTCTACCTGTGCCAGAATGTGAGGGGGTATATCTTCGGTTTGCATGAGCTATGAATTTTCAGTAAAAAATTAAGATAAAAAAACCCACTTTGGCAAAGTGGGCTGGGCTATTATTTTTTTGAAATGGGCATTTTATTTTTCTTCTACGCCATTTTGTTGGGTCAAATCTTTCTCTACTTCACTCAAATAGATGGCATCAATCGCCTCTTTGACTGTAGGGAGTAGGTTCAGCACATTGTCCAGTTTAGAAATGGTTATCAACTTCATCACGTGAGGCGTAATCCCTGCCAATACCAAAAAGCCGTCTTCCTCACCTGCCAAGCGGTTTGCCACCAAAATAGCACTCAGTCCCGAAGAGTCCACATACTTGACCTTGCTCATGTCCAAAATCAAATTGCTGGTGCCAGACTGAAAAATAGTTACAAACTCTGACTTGAGCTTTGGCGCAATCAGCGTGTCTAACTTTTCCTCATCTAAAGCCAAAACACTATACTTTTCCTGCTTATCAATGCTATATTTCATGTTGATAGACGGTAAGATTACCCTTTTAAATAATGTGAAATTTGAAAATTTTTTCAACGGTTTGTTAATTCTTTTGTAAAGCTACACAATTATTAAGGATTAACAAAAATGTTTTTATCATTAATTTTAAAGATACGTATTTATAGAAGTTTCGATTGCCGCCAAGCGATTTTCATAACCATTTTTCTCAAACTTTTTACCTGTAATTTGCTCATAAAGCTCGATGTAGCGGTGGGTAATAGAAGCTACTTTTTCGTCATTCATGGCTGGCACTTGTTGCCCATCTTTGCCTTGGAAACCACCTGCAATCAGCCACTCACGCACAAACTCTTTGGAAAGCTGGTGTTGGGCTTCGCCTTTTGCCAGTCGTTCTTCGTAGCCTGTGGCATGGAAATATCGCGAAGAATCGGGCGTATGCACTTCATCTATCAAGTAGATTTGCCCGTCCAATTTGCCAAATTCGTACTTCGTATCCACCAAAATCAAATCTCGTTCCTTTGCCATTTGTGTTCCTTTCTCGAACAGTGCAAGCGCATACTTTTTGAGGATAGCATAATCTTCCTTGCTCACAATTCCCTGATTAACAATCTCTTGCTCAGAAATATCTTGGTCATGTCCTTCATAAGCCTTCGTAGTCGGCGTAATGATAGGGTAGGGGAGAGGGGCATTTTCACTGAGTCCTTCGGGTAGTGTTTCGCCACAGACCACGCGCTTGCCCGCCTTGTACTCGCGCCACGCATGACCTGCCAGGTAGCCACGCACCACCATCTCGACCGCAAAAGGCTCGCATTTCTTGCCAATGCTGACGTTAGGGTGGGGGAGAGCTTCTAACCAATGAGGGACGATAGCCGACATAGACTGAAGAAAATGAGCCGCTATCTGGTTCAGTATCTGACCTTTGTAGGGAATGGCGCGGGGCAGCACTACATCAAATGCTGAGATACGGTCAGTAGCAACTACCGCCAGCTTGTCCCCAAAATAATACACATCACGCACTTTGCCTTTGTAAAAACCTGTACTTTTAGGAAAATGAAAATTTGTTTCTTTGATTGAATCCATCGTCAAAATTTTTGCAAAAGTATAAATTTTTTTCAGATAGAAACGATTTTTGTATATTTTGGCGGGGCTAAAATAGGTGATGATGTTGCAAAGCATTTTGGCATACTTCAAACCATTAGACATCAAAAAAAGAGGCGATTTGACTACATAAATTCTACTCATTCTTCATAGTTTTTTAGTCATCTTTGGAGAAATAAAATAATCTTTTAGACTTTTATGCTCTCATCCATTCCATATTCTGTATTCCTTGTTTAAAGAAGTTTCTGGTCTCTTCTGAAACGTAACGTGAAAGTTGAATTTTGTTGTTAATGAGTTCTTTATATTTGTCAGATAATTGAGGTTCATTTAGTCTTTTATTTTTATAAGCAAATGTTAATAAAAGCAATTCAGAGTGATATAAATGAAACTTCGTTAGTTGCTGAGAATAGGAAGCTGTCCATTCTGAGTCAAGGAATTTGATTTTCTCTGTCAATTTATCCATTACAGAAATTAAACTAATATTGTCCTTCAAATATGTGAAATAATAAACAACAAAGTTTGCAAAGTCAGTTAGTAGTAATCTATTTAGATAAAAATTTTCTGTTACGAGGATGTTATCAAAATAAGCTCTCCATTTATTAAAAACTAATGTGAGAATAAAATCAACTTGTTCATCAAATGCAGATTTTATAAAATATTCTCTCAGCGTATCTCTTGTATTTAGATTAAATGAATCCTCATTAATAATAACTTCAGATATTATTTTGTCTATTTGATGGTTATTGATTGATGTTAAAAAAGCACCTAATGACGCATTAAACAATCTGCTATTATGAAAGTATGTTATTGTTTGCTTCAAGAAATCAAAATCACTGAGTTTTATTCTATTTAAAACAGTCTTTATTGCTTCCACCTCTAACTCACTAATATTGCCTTTATCTTCTTTTTCCACAATTTGACGAATGATTTCAAAGTTTAACCATTTGTTTGAAAGAGAATATTCATTTGCTATTTTAAAAAGATCTTCTTTTTTTAAACTTTGAAGATAAAAGACAAAATCAGCTGGATTTTGTAGATGTAACAAAGCATTAATAAAATGAGTGAAATTGATATGATACAAGAAAGAGATTAAGTTTTCTAATAAAAAGTTGAAATGAAATCCTCTGCCTCCATGTTCAAGGGCTTCAATAAGCCTATAAGTTTTAGCAATGTTGTTTTGGGAAAATCCATCTATGGATTCTTGTAGCATTTCTTTTTCGTGATATGGCGCATCGTGTGGCGATTGAGGGGTTAATGTAATACCTTTTAAAATCTCTATAATTTTTTCTGATATTGGCTTTGTATAAGTTTCTTCTAATTCTTTTGTGGGAAGTAGCTTTTCAATTTCAACTTGTAAGTAACAATTTACCTCCAAAAAAATTAGTATAGCTGTAATATCACCACTTGAAATACCTTTGCGAAGGTATTTCGTAGCTGTAAAAATAATTTGTGCAACTTCCTCAACACTATCATTTTCTGATTTTTGGTTGTAGTATATACTTGCAGTTACAATATTATGAATTTCATTATCTATTATCCTTATTTCCTCTTTTTCTCCACCACCAAGTATCTCTTCTAACGTTTTGCTCTCAAATTTTTTCAAAACATTAACCAATTCTACATGAGTAGAATACGAATTGCTTTTGATTATCGCTTTCTCTAATATTACTTCGGATATTTCCATACTAAGCAAACAGGGTGATTTAATTTATCCCACAATTCATTAAAAGCATCTACAACAGGTTGAGGATGTGAAACCTCTTGTAATATGTGATGTTTATCTCCATAAGAATTAATTGATGTCCCAAGAGAATATACTTGTGGTCTTTTCAGTTCGCTACTTGGGAAAATCAGAAACCTATCGTGAAAAGCCCAGCCAAAAGTAGTGTGTTGAACACGAAATTCAAGGTTTAGAAGGTGATTATTGTGATTTGGGTTGTCCAGTGTGGACTTATATTCTGCAATTATATCTGTCACAGATTTATCTTTTTGTTTATACACCATTTTTACAGTATCATTGATAGAGCCAATTGCTTTTAGAGGAACATTTGCAGTCTTAGAATAGAATAGTGTTTTAAGAATATCAGTCGGGCTTAAAAACGGATCCCATATATATACGCCATTTTCATCTTTTTGCTGAATCAGTCTTTGTAAATCTTCCATACCTCCCAATGTGCCTTTTTTATATTGTTTAAAGGAAAGAGATTTTTCCAATTGTTTTTTTTCTTCATCGTAAAGGTAGTTGTTGATATATGTTTTGTAATCAGCATCTTTTTTCTTTTTTGCTTTTCTATCACTACTGGCAACTTGTACTTGCTGGATTGCTCCATTAACTTCAAATAGTCTTGGTTCTGGACTAATTATGCTCATATTAAGATGAAAATCCCGAAAGAATGAACCACTAAATGAAGATAATATTAAACTGGGTTCTTTTCTCCAAATTTTGATGTGAGTTATTTGGTCAAGATTTCCAATAATGATTTGTTGGTTGATAGTTTTATTGTATTCTGTAATTGAAGAACCCATATAGTTCTTGTCAAACGTAGACTCTACTTGAATTAGACAATCAGGAATACTTGAATTAGATAAGGAATTGTGCCAAGAAAAATTCATATCAATACCGTCCCAAGTAGAAAGTGCTTTGGAATGTGATTCTATTATGGTTACAGGGAATTGAAAAATAAAATTTCCTATTCTGTCACGAACAACAGATAGGTCTATTGGGACGTGTTCCTTTATTTTTTCGCATAGTTCATTATACTTGGCCAATGATTCTATTTTTAAAATAAAACTTAGGTTTGACTTAATTTCATCAAAGAATTCAATTGTGTAAGAACCATTGTGAAAATTATTTTTTAGGATATGGTTTACACGATTTCCTTCAACGGAAGGAACATATTGTTTCGGTAGGTATTTAAGTTGTGGAAATTGTGAAAAGTTAATTCCGTCCGCACTCCATTTATTTTTTGTCCTAAGTGTATCAAATTTTGTAATTGTTTCTGCAACCGTGAAACAATAACGTTGAATACCCAAATTGTAATCATCATTTACGGCAATTCTATTACCCAAGAAATTTTTATTTAAACCATTATATGGTTTTTCTTCAAAAACAGCCAACGTAAAAAAGTTAAATACAGCGTTATCACTTTTTCTGTGTAAGAATATTTCTGTTACCTCACAACTCTCGTAAAAAGCAATATTTCCTGTTGTTGTTAAAATTTTGAAGTCCATTTGTTTATTTTGTATATTTTTATCAAATAGAGGTATTAGTTAGCTTAATCTCCTGCCTTTGATTTCACAAGTTAGTACTTTTTTCAAGTTTCTCTCAAAATCAATGCTACTTCTTTATCTTTTCAATCATAAAAAATCCCCCTACATACTCCCTTTTCCTCCTTTTCCCTCATCTTTGGCTACATAAATCCATCTTTAGAAGAAAAACCATGAAGAAAGCATAAACAATCATTTGTTGCGTTAGTTGTTTACCAATCTAACGCAACAAATAATTCATTATCAGAGAATTACGAACCAAAAAGCCTAATTATAGCTGTTCAGCAATGCCCTATTGTATTCCAAAATAAAGCACTGTACTGCCGTTTTGATGGCTGTTTTTTCAGAAAACTCACGTGTATCTATTTTTTTGGCAGGAAAATCGGTGCTGTATCCATGATTTTTGTCTTCGAACTGGCTTAGACCGCCCACTGGCGCGTAGGAAATCTGCGGAGAAACGCGGTCATAGTTCACTTTGAGGTATTCCACATCACTTTTGAGCCACTGATAGCCTTTGTAGCGAGCATTATAGATATTGACGTTGATGACTCCATTTTGGACATCTGCGCTTGCCTTGACCGTACTGCTAAAAGCCAAATACGCATTATTATTGACTACCGATTTGATAGTAAGCGTGTAACTATCTGTGCCTGTGTTTTTTACGAGTTCGTAAAAATATAAAACATGGTGTCTTTTTATCTCGCCCGAAAACCAAAACTTGCTATCTGACGTGTAATAAAAATACTTGCTCATGCCTTCGGGCTGTAGCCAAGGCTCTAAGAGGGTTTGTTTGTGGCGCGTGATTAGCTCGCGGGTGGGGTTTTCTCCAATCACATCTGTAATTATTTTGTTGCGTGTGTAGGCAAGCAAGCGCGCTTTCATCATTTCGCGGCTCATGATATTGGGATTGGGCGGCGGCGTATTGCTTGTGTTTGGTGTTTTTTTCGCCTTTGTATTTTTGGTATTAATAAGTGAAAACTTCCTGTCCAAATTGTTTAAGTAATATCTGCCTTGGTCAAAAGTCTTGAATTTGGTTTCTTCTGCGGCTGCCATTTCATAGAAAAAATCTTGATTGGTGCTATCAATACCCATATTTTCCAAGCGTTTAGCAATTTTTTCTTGCTGTAAAGTATATTCTTTTTTGAGCCAAGCATTTGCGTCCAATTCTTTTTGAATATCCAAGAGTTTGCGTGGAGATTCGGCGGCATCTATCACCTGAGTTACTTTTTGCATAAATTGCTGATTGTACTTGGCATACAAAATTTCTCCTGCTAAGGTCTTAATATCAGCTTTTTGCAGTTCCTTATAAAGCGCAATCAAAGGCTGCACATTGCCCTCAAAGTTGGCTCTGTAAAGTTCTAAATTGGTGGTTATCAATCCTTTCAGTGATGGATATTCCTCGCAAACGAGCATAAATCCTTCCAGTGTTTGGATTTTGGTGATGAGTACGTTGAACTCCTCTACGGCATCTTTGGCAAAAACGGTAGTCGCAGAATCCAAGCCACCCGCGCCTATCGCGACCCTACGCAAGGTTACGTAGTGAGGAATACCTTTCTCATGTTTTTGAAGCCAATAATACATTTTCAAACGCATTTCGGGCGTGAGCAAGCTGGTATTGATAGTTCCAACTAATTGATTTGCTGCTTGTTGGGTATATTTGTAGAGGGGAAGCGTGGTTTTCCCTGATTCTGCCAGTCGTTCTACTTTAGCCAATACACTATTTTTTTCTACATACTTTTGCAACAGGTCAAACAAGCGGTTTTTGGTCATTTCCTTTTCACCAGAATAGCGATACACCGAGAACAAAGTGCGCCATTTTTCGTCCAAATAGCTTGCGTCAGCGTTTTCGCCCGTTGCGACAGCCTTCGTCAGCCACTGCAAGGCGGCGTTATAGCCAATCTCATAGTCGAAGAAATACCGCGCAAGTAAGATTTTTGCCTCAATCGTAGCTAAGTCAGTATCAGTACCCTGCGCTTTGAGGTAAGTATCAAAAAAGTTTTTCAAATCCAGATTGGGCTTGTCGTCATAGGTCATACGTAGGTCAGTCTGCCCCAAAATCTGCTCTAAGTTGCTCTTAGCCAAGTTTATATCCTGCCCTATTCCGTACCCGCCAAGCATATACAACTGAAAAAGGCGATATTTTGCCAAGGTCTGCAACTGCTGATTTTCAGTTTGGCTTGCCACTTTCGAGTACCATTCCGCTGCTTTTTTATAGTCTTTGATTTCATCTGCTTGCATCATTTCACCTTTGCAAACGTCAGCAATCTTCATCATTGCCTGCACATCACCTTTTTTGGCACGCTTCATTTCATCTTTATAAGGCTTCAAATCTGGCTTGCCTTTTTTTTGGGCAAAAAGATTTGCTCCTATAAAAAGGGCAAAAAATAACAATAAAAAATTAATTTTCATAGGAATAGCGTTTGAAACGGATTTGAAAAAACACATCTAAATAGAACTATATACTAATGTTACGCAAAAATAGGACAAAACGTTAATTTTGCTTTAAAAACTTATGTAAGGTACAAAGTTTTTTTATTGAAAAATAGGTTGATTTATGTTACTGCTTACAATAATTTAGTTTGAATAATTACTTTCAGCCCTTTCATCATACGGAAAATATCAAAAATTTCTTCATCAGAAGCATTATAATCTTTGCTAATACAATACTCGTTGCCGTCCAAAACAATAAAATTCCAAATCAGCCCCACAATGTAAAGCCCATAAATTGGTTTTAATGGTGCGCCTTCGCGTTGGTTATTTTGCTCTCGCGCAACCAGCATCGCTACCAATGCCTGCGCGTCAGGATTGCCTTCATTATCTACACTGCGCTTGTATTCGTGCTGGGCGGCACTCCGCATACAGAAAAATGGAATATGAGGACTTCTAAACCCAGAGGCAATCATACCGTCCACAATACCAGCAAGTTCGTATTCACCCACCACTCCCTGCAAGTTTCTTTCTAAGAAATACCCAAACTCATCTGTATCTACTTTTGCAAAAGTAATCAGTGGACTGATAAACTTATTTTCAAGTTCGGTTTCATTCCATGCCTTTCCTGCCCTGATAAGACCTTCCTGAAAATCTATCAGCACTTGCTTTTCATAGTCAGAAATCCCTATTTGCATAGTTTCCCACGCTTGCATTAATTCACATCTACGTATCTGCTTCAACCCAAACTCGGCATCAAGTCTGTCTAATGTCCATTCTTTAAAAGATGCTTTTTTCATCATTTTTAATCTTTGCTAAATTTACCTCCAAATATAATAAAAAATGCCTACAAATTGCTGTTTTTTGAGTTAAATTGTATGCAAATTGGCAAACAAAAATATTTTTAATAGGTTTAATCACCAATCTTAAAATTTAGGTTAAGATGCACAAAATCAGTTTTATAGGCGCAGGTAATGTTGCTTCTCACTTGGCAGAAGCTCTCGCAAAGGCAGGCAATTCCATCAAGGAAATATACAGCAGAAACATACTTCATGCCCACCGCTTGGCAAGCCTTATGCCAGCCGCAGTGCCAGCAGACCAATTAGATTTTTCGGAGAGTGAGGCAGAGATTTTTATAGTAGCCATCAGTGATGATGCTATCGCAGAAGTGGTTTCAAACCTCATTTTGCCACCCAATGTAATTTTGGCTCATACTTCGGGAACTCAGCCAATTAGCATTATCCAAAGAAACGACGTACAACCTGCGGTTTTTTATCCCTTGCAAACTTTTAGTCCAAACAAAAAGATTAATTTTCAGGAAACGCCATTTTTTTTGGAAGCAAAAACGCGTGAAACCTTAGCCATCATTCAAAATTTAGCACTCACTCTCAGCCCCAAAGTATATGAAATCAGTAGCCACCAACGTCAAATCCTGCATTTGGCGGCTGTTTTCAGTTGCAATTTTTCTAACTTCCTTTTCACCATTTCAAAAAATATCTTGGAAAAACAAGCACAAGTAGATACACCGCTTCCGTTTGATTTATTACAACCCCTGATTGCTGAAACAGTACAAAAAGCATTTGAAATTTCTCCAGAAAAAGCACAAACAGGTCCCGCCAAAAGGCGTGATAAAAGTGTGATAACAAAGCATTTACAGCTTTTAGATAGCTTATTAACAGAAGATGAAAAAGATTGGAAAAATATATATGAACTATTTAGCGAGCAGATAGCTTTTTTTTACCACCCACGCGACCAAACAAAAACGTCATAGGGTTTCAAAAACCGTATGACGTTTAGTATTTTAAATTTACAAGGAACAGTATATGGTTACTCAGCTATTACATTGATAGTAACTTCTTTCTTAACCTCTTTGTGCAAATCAAGCAGGACAGTGTATTGCCCAATGTTTTTGACTTCGCCTTTGAAAGAAATTTTCTTTCTATCTACATCAAAACCTTTGCTTTTTAGCTCGTCAGAGATTTGCAAAGAAGTGATTGCACCAAATATTTTGCCACTTTCACCTGCTTTGGTGTATAAATCCAATGCCATATCACCAATTCCGTCAGCGATATTTTGTGCGGCAGTCTTGATTTTTTCAGCTTTGTGGGCGGCTTGTTTGATATTTTCGGCAACTACTTTCTTTCCAGACTCGGTTGCCATCACAGCTAATCCTCTTGGAATGAGAAAGTTTCTACCATAGCCGTTCCTTACTTTTACTACATCATGTTTGTAGCCAAGCCCTGTAATGTCTTCTTTTAATATGATTTCCATGGTATTAAATACTTGAAATTAGATGATTGATTTTACTTCAAATTATCGGCTACATAAGGGAGCAGAGCCAAATGTCTTGCTTTTTTCACCGCTTGTGATACCTTGCGCTGATACTTTGCGCTGGTGCCTGTCAATCTCCTTGGGAGGATTTTGCCTTGTTCGTTGATAAATTTCAACAAAAAGTTTTCATCTTTGTAGTCGATGTACCTAATACCATTTTTCTTGAAACGGCAGTACTTTTTTCTCAGTTCTACCCTTGATACAGATTCGTTTACGAGTGTCATAATGATTAGCCCTCCTTTTCTTGTTTTTTAGTTTCTTTTGGTTTGTTAAACTCGCCTCTGCGTCTTCTTTCGTTGTATTCCAACGCAAATTTGTCAAGAACAGTAGTAAGGAATCGCATGACTTTCTCGTCGCGTCTGAACTCTGTTTCCAATATTTTCACAGAGTTTTTATCGCCGCTATACTCAAATAAAGCATAAAAACCTGTGTTTTTCTTTTGAATCGTGTAGGCTAACTTACGCACGCCCCACTCCTCTACGTGATATACATTGGCACCTTGCTGCACAAGTACATCTCTGAACTTTTGTACCGTATCCTTTGCCTCTTTTTCAGACAAACTGGGATTTAATATGAATACGGTTTCGTAATTGTATCCAACCATTTTTTTTAGTAAAAGGTTTACTTGTTTAAATTTTGAGGCGCAAAGGTAGAAATTGCATCTGGTAAAAAAAAGTTTTTCTACTTATTTTTTCTTTATCAAACCAATAATTTCCTTCAAATAATCATTTTCTTGTTTGAGATGGCTAATTTCTTGTTCATAAATTGTGCGTTCGTATTCCTGCGCTTCTTTCTTTACAGGCTCTCCATTTACCTTTGTCCCAAAAATAACCTTTTCGTCGAAGTTGATAATGTCGGCAGGTGTGATTTGCAAAATCTCTGCAATTTGCTGCATACGCGAGAAGGAAATGTCTGTTTCATCTCTTTCTATTTTACCATAACCGTTTGCAGACATCTGCAACTTACCAGCCATGTATTCTTGTGTGTAGTTACGCAGCTCGCGCAACTTTTTTATTTTCATTCCTATAGTAAGCATGACAGTTTAAATATGTGATTATTTTAAAAATTTTGCTAAACCTTTTGTGCGTTGGAAAATTATTTTTCTCATGTATCAATAATGATTTTAAGTTAGTGTATTTAATCAAATAATGCTTATGAATTATTTGTTTTACTATGCTCAATATCTATATTATCTATGACCAATCTATTAATCATTTCTAACCTATTAATGTTTAATTAAAATATTAGATTTTCCAACTAATTTGCAAATAACGCATTTTATTCACTGTATTTACAAATTTATAACCTAAAAATTTGTATTTCAAGGAGTTGTAATTTATACACTTAGGGTTTTCAGAACTCTACTATAAGTAAGTGTATTTACTTATTTAATATAGATTGCAAATCTTCTGTATTGTTAAAATTGCTATTAAGGTAAGTAAAAAGTGTGTTTGATAGAGTTTTGTAACAAAGTAAGCAATTTAATCTTTTTACTAAAAAATAGTCAAAAAAGTTTCATTTTTTGAGTTAAAATTTAAAAAGCAAGTGTTTTTACTCGTAAAATGGAAAGATGGAGAGGGGAAAAATAGCGTTTGAGATTCGCTAATTAGGACTTCTTTGTAAATGATATTTTTTATACTTACGTTTGTGCTGTTTTTGGTGCTTTTACTGTGTTTAAGCGATAGATTTTTAAAAACTTTGCCTGATGAATGATAAAAACATAGACTTTTATAGAAAAATTAATATCGATAAGTTCAAAGAGATTGCTCGCCTGATTGGGCTGGATACCAAGGTTGATATCGATTTGATTTATCCATACATACAATCTTCAAAAACGTTGGTAGAGCTTGGCGCAGGTTACGGGAGGGTGATTGGGGCTTTGTCAGAGAAAAAATTTGAGGGACAGATTATCGCTTTCGAACGTTCGCCCGAACTCATGGGCTATCTGAAAACGCAGTTCAAGGATAAAAGTTTTGACCAAAAACTGACTTTGGTAGAGTCTGATTTTAAGCACTTTTCTCTGCCATCTAAGGCAGATGCGGTACTTTGGCTTTGGTCAGGTTTTTTGGAACTTTCAGAAAGTGAACAAGCTGCAAGTGTGAAACATATTGCCGAAAATCTCACTCCAAATGGTGTTCTTGTGATTGAGATTCCCGTAGAGGTCAAGCATATAGGTACGCGCACTGACCATCAGCGCATCAAAGTAGAAACGGATTGGGGGACGATGGACGCGTATATGCCTCGCTATGAGGAGCTATTGATGTATGCAGAAATGGCTGGTTTTGAGGGAGTTGAACGAATTGACTACGCCACTGCCACTCACCTCAAGCGTTCTATTTATGTGTTTAGAAAATAGGATATTAACTTTTAACCATTTACTGTATTTACCAAAGTTCCAATCTCGCCAATCGTTATTCTGATTTCGTCTTTGGGCTGTAAGGTAAAGTCCGAACCTGGCACTACGCCCGTTCCTGTCATCAGAAAACAGCCATGCGGGAAGCTACATTCGCGGTAAAGATACCCTGCTAATTCCTCAAAATTGCGTTTTATTTGGCTCACTGCTGTATTTCCTTCAAACACAACTGCTTGGTTACGAATAATTTGTATTTCTATTTTGGTTTCTTTGGGCAGGGGCTGGTCAGTAAGGTAAATGCAAGGTCCCAGTCCCGCGCACCTATCATACATCTTTGCTTGGGGCAGGTAAAGCGGGTTTTCGCCCTCGATACTCCTCGAACTCATGTCATTGCCAATCGTATAGCCAATAATTTTTCCAGAGGGGCTAATCAGTAGGGTAAGCTCTGGCTCAGGCACGTCCCAAGTAGAATCTTTGCGGATATTTACGTAGTCATGCGAGCCTACGGTGCGTGCTGCAGTTGCTTTGAAAAACAGTTCTGGACGAGCTGCCTCATACACTTTGTCGTAAAAAGTGGCACCACCTGACTTTTCAGATTCTTCCATGCGCGCTTCTTTGCTGCGAAAATAGGTTACGCCTGCCGCCCAAATTTCTTGCTTGCCTATGGGCGGAAGCACTGCGTTCTGAATTAACCAATCTTTATTGTGGACAGGGGTGGCATAACGCACCTCATTTTTAAGTTCTTGGAATAGGTTTTCGCGCGTGATAAATTCGTCCCATTCTTTATCCATAACCAAGTAACCCTTTTCTTGCGCTTCAATTAAGATTCCGTTGCGTGTTTTATAAATTCTCATTTCTTGTTTGTTTTGAGGAAGTAATTGCCCAAATTTACACAATAATTCATTATTCTAACAAACACTATTTACTAAATTATTTTGTCATCACTTTATTTTCATATTCCGTTTTGCAAACAGGCTTGTTACTACTGCGATTTCCATTTCAGCACCAATACCACTCATAAGGCGCAGATGGTCAAGGCAATTTGCCAAGAAATCAATTTACAACAAAACTACCTGACAGAGAAGCACTTACAAACTATCTATTTTGGGGGTGGTACGCCTTCCTTGCTTTCCGAAAGTGAATTAGATGAAATATTAGCCACTGTAAATCAATACTTTACAATAGAATCAAATGCTGAGATTACTTTAGAGGCAAATCCTGATGACTTGACCAAAGAAAAAGTGCAACAGCTTAAAAATGTGGGAATTAACCGTCTAAGTATTGGTATCCAATCTTTCCACGAAAATCACTTGAAGTTCATGCACCGCGCACACCACGCCCAGCAAGCAGAAACCTGTGTGAAAATAGCCCAAGATGCTGGTTTTGAGAATATTACCATTGATTTAATCTATGCAATTCCTTCGGAAAATCAGCCTGAAAATCAGCACGCTATCTTTGAAAATGATTTGCAAAAAGCTATTCAGTTAGGCGTGCCTCATATTTCTGCCTACTGCCTGACCATCGAGCCAAAAACAGTCTTTGGGGATTGGCAGAAAAAAGGTAAAATGGCGGCGATTGATGAAGAATTTTCTGCCCAACAGTTTGAAATTCTGATAGATACACTGACAAGCAATGGCTACGAACATTATGAAATTTCTAATTTTGCCAAACCCAATCATTATTCTCGCCACAATACAAACTACTGGAAATCAGGCACATACTTGGGCATCGGCGCATCAGCACATTCTTACAATGGGCAGAGCCGTCAGGCAAATGTGGCGAACAATATGGCTTATATCCAATCCATAGAAAAAAATATTGTCCCTTTTCAAAGAGAGGAACTGAGCCTCACAGACCACATCAACGAATATTTGATGGTGAGCCTGCGAACAATGTGGGGCGCGGATACGAAGATTTTGAAAGAAAAATACGGCTACAATATTTTTGAAGATACAAAAAACTACACTCAACTCCTTGATTATCAAAAAAATGGATTTTTATTGCTCAACACTGATGAAACGAATAGCCATAGCAAAAAAATAATACTTACCCCCAAAGGCAAGCTCATTGCAGACGAAATTACAGGACATTTATTTGTGTGAGAGGTGCAAGGAGGTGCGTTTTTGAGTGATTTTGTGATTGGAATTGGCTGAAATTTACTATGTAATCAGGTCTTGCCATTTTATTTCTTCTCTCACATTTTTCTTTCCATCAGAATAAAAGGCAATTTCTTTCATGTGGTAATTTTTGAAATTAACCATTTCAGTATATGGATTTAGATTTTGCTTAATTGATTTGGCTCTTGTGTTCAATCTTGGCTCTTTCTTCAAATATATCAGTACGAATTGTGGTTTTTCAATCTCAAAAGGCACTTTTTCTAAAATTTTTGCAAGCTGACAAATATAATCTAAGAAAATAGAGGAATTAACTAACTGATATTCAGTACCACTTGTGTCAAATGATTTGAGTTCACAAAAAATTACTTTGAATTTATCTGCTTCTTGATAAATAAAGATTCCATCACAGCCTTTATGATGTTTTACTCCTTTATTTATGCTAAGATACTGGTTTTTAAGTCCTTTATTTTGCCCGTCAAGCGCAAAGACAAAGATTTCTTTGGGGAAATTTTTGATAGTAATTGCTTTTAAACCCTTTTCATTCTTTTTTTCCTCTTCTATGACAATATTCTCATTTTGAGGTGTAATAATGAGTTTGGGGTGCAATATTTTTTCTAAGGTGTCAAAAATCATTGCTTATCAACTATTTACAGGTGCTTTGGTTTGATTATAAATCGCAGTAGTAAAGTCATCAGAAACATTATTGATGTAGTTTAGGGTATCGTCAAAAGAACTTTCTTTCATACCATACTCATCTACTTCTATCTTGCGAACAGTATGATTTTCAGCAATATAAACTCTCAAATCTTCTTTTTGCAAAACTTCATCTTTTTGATAGTGATATTTTTTCATCAATTTTTGCTTGCCTTCAAAATCGCCACTTAGCATCAAGCAATTATTGATTTCCTTGATGATGTAATCGCTATGCGTAGTAATCCAAACCTTGATTCCTGCATTGACTAACTTGACAAACAAACGCGCTAATTTGATTTGATTTTCAGGGTGAAGATTGAGTTCGGGTTCGTCAATCATAAGTAAGTCTCCTTCTTGGGCTTGGTATTTGAGCCAAAAATGCAAATGCAATAAAGAACGAACTGAGGTAGAAGTCATAAAATCGGGAACTATAACACCAGTCTTGTTATCTTTTATTAGAACAGCCTCATTAATAACTGTAAAATTTACATCTAAAATTATTTCTATCTCATTTAATAATTCAGGGTGTTTTTCTTTTAAAAAGCTATTATTTTTTACTACTTGTGAAGTCAAATCTCTTGCAAAATTCATATTTACATTAATAGGCATTGCAAAACGAGGAATATTTTTTTCTAAGAAATCAAAATTTTTTCTCTCCATTAATTTACTAATTAAATCGCTATTATTTCTATCTAATGCTTTATAGAACAGTCCAATACTATCTCTTTGAGCAGTTAGTATAAAAACAGGAAAGTATACTAATGTAGATAGTATAAATGAAAATAAAGACTCTATCGTATCTTCGGTAACGAGTGTGTCTGCTCTTAGTTTTCTAAATTTTATGATTGAGGAATCTATCTCTTTGATATAATTTATAATAATAGAACCATTAGAATTTCCAGTATGTAATGTATTTTCTATTTTCTTTGAATAATTAATTAATATAGTATCTTTCCAAATGTGAATATTTGTCTTTTTAAAGAAATCAGTATTAGAACTGAATACCTTATCAAGCTGTTTTGAATATGCTTTAACTCCTCCAATTAATTGCTCCTTAATGTATTCTTCCAATAATTTTAAGTCAATTTTAACTGTTAATCCTTGGTTTAATTGATTAGCAATATCTATCTTGTTTAATGTCGGAAATATGTTAGAGTTTATTACAGTATAAGTTAAATGACGTGATAAAACTGCCCATAAAGCATAACTCAAATACGTTTTTCCCGTATTATTTTTTCCACAAATCACCGTCAAGTTACCTAACTCGATGTCAGCTTCTTTAATTGTCCCTAAGTTTTTAAAATTGAAAATCATAGATTATACTATTTTTTATGCAAATTAAGTAATTTTCGAAAAATAAACCTAATGCGCCTCTAACCAATTTTCTCCTTTGCCTACTTCCACTTCCAGCGGTACTTCCATAAGAAAGGCATTTTCCATGAGTTCTTTGATTTTTGCGCTCATTAGCTCATATTCAGGGAGATACACGTCAAAAACTAATTCGTCGTGTACCTGCATTATCATCTTCGATTTCAGGTTTTGCGTTTTCAGCCAAGCGTGAATGTCAATCATTGCCAATTTGATGATGTCCGCCGCCGAACCTTGAATAGGGGCATTGATGGCGTTGCGCTCTGCAAAGGATTTTTGGGTAAAATTGCGTGAGTTGATGTCGCGCAGGTATCGCCTTCTGCCGAGCATAGTTTCCACGTACTCATGCTCTTGGGCAAAGTGAATTGCCTCGTCCATGTAGGTTTTTACGGCAGGAAACTCCGCAAAATAAGCGTCTATGATTTGTGCTGCTTCTTTTCTTGGAATGTTTAATCTTTGTGAAAGTCCATGCGCCGAAATGCCATAAATAATGCCAAAATTTGCCGTTTTTGCTTTGCGCCTCATGTCGCTATTAACTTCATTTTCAGGCACTTTGAATATTTTGGAGGCGGTTGCTGTGTGAATGTCCTTGCCCTGCTTGAATGCCTCTACCATTGCGGTATCTTTGCTGAAACTTGCCATGATTCTTAGCTCTACTTGCGAATAATCCGCAGAAACCACTACAAAATCCTGACTGCGAGGCACAAACGCCCTGCGAATCTCCTTACCCCTTTCGGTGCGGATAGGGATATTTTGTAAGTTCGGGTTGTTAGAACTGAGCCTTCCCGTTGCCGCAACTGCCTGATTATAAGAGGTATGAATCAATCCATCTTTCTTGCTCACCAGCGTAGGGAGTGCGTCTATGTAGGTAGATTTGAGTTTGAGCATTTGGCGAAAATCTTGGATTTCCCGCACAATCTGATGCTCGGTCAGGGTTGCCAAAATTTCCTCTCCTGTGGCGTACTGCCCTGTTTTGGTTTTCTTGGGTTTGTCTATGAGTTTGAGCTTTTCAAATAGTATTTTTCCCATTTGCTGTGGTGAAGATACATTGAAAGTTTCACCCGCTAAGTTATAAATACTCTGCTCTATTTCTTTGATTTCTTTTTCTAAGTCTTTGGAATAGAGGTGCAAAGCATTGGTATCTATTTTTACTCCGTTGCGCTCTATGTCCGCCAGCACTTCTACCAAAGGCATTTCTACCTTGTTAAATAATTCTTCTAAATTGTCTTTTTTCAAGATAGGCACAAATACATTTTTTAACTGAAAAGTAACATCTGCATCTTCGGCGGCATATTCCGTAACTTTGGCAACTTCCACATCACGCATACTGCCTTGATTTTTGCCCTTGCCTATCAAAGTTTCTATGGAAACGGGCGAATAATTCAGGTAATTTTCTGCCAAAACGTCCATGTTGTGCCTTGTATCGGGGTCTATGAGGTAGTGCGCCAGCATGGTATCAAATCCAATACCTTGAACGTCAATATGATAGTTTTTCAAGATAATGACATCATATTTGATATTTTGCCCAATTTTTTTAATACTTTGGTTTTCAAAAATATTTTTAAACTCATTTACGATACTTTTTGCCTCCTCAAAATCCGCAGGAATAGGCACGTAAAAAGCCTCATTTTGGAGGTAAGCAAAGGACATTCCGACCAATTCCGCCTCGTAAGCATCTGTGCTTGTGGTTTCTGTATCAAAACAAAATTCGTCCTGCAAACTCAAAAAATGAACCAATGACTTTCGCAATGCAGGCGTGTCGATGAGGTGATAGTCGTGGAGAACAGTGTCTATGTTGTTTCTTGTTTGTGGTTCGTTGTTTGTGGTTGATTGTTCTAAACCTGACAAGTTTATTTCTTCGTTGCCGTTGTCAGTGTGGGCGGCACTCCGCTCTTCACTGACAACTCCTGCCGTTGTCCCCACAAACAAATCATTCCCTCCAAATAAAGAAGTTTGTGGTGTATTTTTTGTTGTCGTTGTCGCCTTCGCCGTTGTCAGTGTGGGCGGCACTCCGCTCTTCACAGACAACTCGCTTGTGGCATCATCACCAAACAATTTCCTTCGCAAAGTTCTAAATTCCAGTTCGTCAAAAAGTGCTTTCAACAATTCTGGATTGAAGCCTTTGTATCTTAGTTTTTCTTCCTCAAACTCAATCGGAACATTGATGTCTATAGTTGCCAATTGTTTAGACAAAATGCCCTGCGCCCCAAACTGCTCTACGTTTTCCCTTTGCTTGCCTTTGAGTTTGTCCGCATTTGCTACCAAGTTTTCCACCGAACCAAACTCCGCCAAAAGTTTGACTGCCGTTTTTGCACCAATGCCAGGGATACCTGGGATATTATCAACGGCATCACCTTGAAGTCCCAGAATATCAGTAACTTGCATGACATTTTGGATTTCCCATTTTGCCAAAACATCCTTCACGCCGAGTTTATCCACTTCATTTCCCAAATACGCAGGTTTGTAGAGAAAAATATGCTCATCAACTAACTGTGCGTAATCCTTGTCGGGAGTCATCATATAGACCTCGAAAGTTCCTTTTTCTGCTTTTTTGGCTATCGTGCCTACTACATCATCTGCCTCAAAACCATCGAGTTCTAAAATGGGAATTTGGAAGGCAGCGCATAGCCGCTTGATGTAGGGAACGGCAATGGTAATATCTTCGGGTTGTGCCTGACGCTGTGCTTTATACGCCTCGAAAGCAATGTGGCGAAACGTGGGGGCGTGCGTATCAAAAGCCACGCCTATGTGGGTAGGTTTTTCGTTGTTAATGATGTCCAGAAGCGTATTGGTGAAGCCCAAAACTGCGCCTGTGTTCATGCCTTTGGAGTTGATGCGTGGGTTCTTGCTAAAAGCAAAGTGCGCCCTGTAAATGAGGGCAAATGCGTCTAAGAGGAAAAGTTTTTTCATGCGTTTGGGAAAAATTGTAATGTGCGAAGGTACGGAAAGTAGAAAACTTTACAAAAAAAATTTTCTTTTTGGAGAAAGAAAAGAAAACACAGCTACCAAACTTGACAAGGTTTTTGAAAAGATTGTTACATTTTTTTGTATCTTTGTAAAAACGAAATACGATTATGTCATATAATAAATTCAAGAGATTAGCACAATTGCAAGATGATTTAGGAATTAGTAGCATACAAGTAGCTTGGCTACCAAGTAATATTTTTCCAAAAGAAATCACAGACTTGCTCAAAATAATTTTACAAGAGGCTTCTCAAGAAACTCTTACTACTGAAAAAGCGAAATCTGAATATATTGTTGTTCCAATTCTTAACGAACTTCGGAGGCAGAATATAGATAAGTTCAAAACTTTTTCGGGTTTTGAGTTTGAGGTTGATAGTAAATTAGGTTTGAATGGTTATTGTGATTTTATTCTTTCTGCTGAGGCGCAAAGATTAGAAATTACTGCACCTGTTTTTTGTTTGGTAGAGGCAAAAAAAGCGGAAATAGACAGAGGATTAGCCCAATGTGGTGCTGAAATGTATGCCGCCCAGATTTTTAACGAACGTGAAGGCAAACCTCGTAAAGTCATTTATGGCTGTGTTACCAATGCTTTTTCATGGTGCTTCTTAAAATTAGAGAAAAAAAATCTATACATAGATACTAATTATGTACCTCTTACCTTTGCAGAACCGCACCGAGTATTGGCAGTGTTGCAGTGGATTTTAGACGAGAGTTTGAAGCCACAAGTGTAGCCTTAAAGCTACATTTTCAGCCCAATCACAGAAATATCGTCGCGCTGCTGTTCGTCTTGTTGGTGGGCTTGGAGTGTGCCAGAAAGCACTGTTTTTTGCTGGAAAGTAGAAAACTGGGCGATTTCTGCCAGCAAATCTTTGAAAGCCTGCGAGCCAAAGCGTTTGCGTTCGTAGTTGTTTTGGTCTATAAATCCATCAGTGCTAAGATAAACCATCGTGCCTTGGGGCAGCAAAACAGTTTGATTCGAGAACTCTCTTTCTCTCTCCGAAAAACCGCCAATGCCAATCCTATTGCCTTGTAGTGTTTGGATTTCCGCCTCATTCGCATAATAAACTATCCCTTTTGCACCTGCAAAAGTAAGTTGGGTGCTTGTATCTGCCTGTTTCTCAAAAAGACATAAGGAAATATCCATACCGTCGCTATTCTTGCCTTCTCTTTGTTTGAGTACCTTGCGAATGGTCGCGTGTAGGCTTTGTAGGATTTGGGCGGGATTACTGAGGTGATTAAAATTGACAATTTCGTGAAGTAGCGTATTGCCAATCATGCTCATAAACGCACCAGGAACGCCATGCCCCGTACAGTCTGCGAGTGCAAAGATGGCTTGGGTTGCGTTGAGCTGGCTAAACCAATAAAAATCACCCGAAACGACATCTTTGGGCAGGTATAAAATGAAATGGGAAGCAAAAAAAGCAGCTAATTTTTCTTTTTCGGGGAGAACTACTTGCTGAATATTATTGGCATAGAGAATACTTTTGTTGAGTCTATTGCTGGTGCTTTTTAGCTCTTTCAGGGTTGCCTCAACCGTTTCGTTTACCGTCATTAACTCCTCTTGTTGCTGTTGGAGTTCTTCGTTCTGGGCTATCATTGCGCCTTGCTGGTCTTCCAGAAGTATGGTTTTTTCTTTTAGTTCTGCTTCTCTCTCTTTGAGTTTTTGCAATGATTTCCGCAATATGGCTTCGTTGGCTTGTAGTTTTTTACTCGCCACAGCCTCTGCGGCGCGTTGGGCTTCAATTTCCTCGTTCTTCGTTTTTAGCTCTTCTTCCCTATTTTTTAGCTTTTGTAGGGATTTATACATAATTTCTGTATTGGTCTGCATTTTCTTATTTGCCCAAGCCTCCGCCTCGCGCTGTGCCTCTATTTCTGTATTTCGTGTTTCCAAAAACGCACTTTGTTGGGTAATTTGATTAAGCAGTTGCTCGTTTTTGATTTCTGATTTATAATTCGCATATCCCATAATGAATATGCTTCCTGAAATAGCTATCATGGCATTTAACAGCAAAAAGTTGGCAATCGTACCTTCCTTGACCAACTCAAAATCAAAAGGTGCTTCAAAAACAAGGTTCAAATACGGCAAAGAAAGAGTAACCAATATGTAAAAGATGACGCAGGAGATGAGCCATTTTTTTTCGCGTAGGTCAAAAAGTAGCCATGGAGTCATCCAGCAAACAATCTGTACTGCATATAAAGAAGCGATAAGGTGGTGATTGGCAGGAAGTAAATACGCATGGTATATCGCATAAACACCATTAAAACCTATACAAGCCACAAAACGTGAAATAAAATAAAGTCTATAATTGTTTAATAATAAGACACTTAATGCTACCCAAAAGAAAACGATTACATAAGGATATAAGGAATAAAAATAAATATAAGTAACGACAAAAAAAGGCAAACTAAGCACTGCAAAAAGAAGCGCAATGATATTAGTGATGCTTATTTTTTGATTGAGATATGGCGGATTGGCTGAGTTTATTCCTACATTAAAAAGATTCATAAAGTTTCGACTAAAAAATAGTTAGTCCGCAAACTTATACATTTTTCAAAAAATAAACTTTAAAAATACTACCTTTATTTAATTCACTTTCTACTTCTATTTTCCCACCCAGCACCTCTACCTGCGTTTTGACCATGTAAAGTCCTAAACCTTTGCCTTCTACGTGGTCGTGCATACGCTGGTACAAACCAAAAAGTTTTTCACGCGTATTCGCGGTCAGTTCCATGCCCAGCCCGTTGTCTTGGACGGAGAGGCAGAGGTATTGGTCTATGATTTCGGTTTTGAGGGTGATGATAAGTTGCCTACGGTTTGCCTTGTATTTAATGGCATTGGAAATGAGGTTGTGCGTGATGCTCTGCACATAGCTTCGGATAGCAAATAGCTCATTATCAGCTAAAAAGTCTTCTATCAAAAGTGCTTGGGCATTGTTTATTTCATTTTTTAAAAGACTTTTTTCAAATTCTATGATTTCTCGAACATCTACTTTTTCCTTGACCTTGTTGAGGTTATTGCGAATGGCGATGATTTGCGTCAAATCTCGAATCACTGTATCCAGATTTTTGGCGGAGTCTTCTAAGAGCCGCAATACTTCTTGGTTAAAAGGGTCATTCATGTCGCCACGATTAAAAATACTCAGCAAGCCCAGCAGGTGAGCAATGGGCGCGCGAATATTGTGCGAAATAATGTAGGAAAACTGTTTCAAATCCTCATTTTGCTTGGTCATGTCATCGAGCATATCACTCAGCTTGACAGTTTGTCTTTTCACTTCATCTCCCAAACTGTTTACCAAAGCCTCTGCCACTTGTTTTTGCGCCTCTATGATTTCTTTCTGTTCTAATGCCTCTTTACTTTTTATTTCCAGTTGGTCATTCGTTGTTTTTAGTTCTTCTTGTTGTTGCTTCATCTCCTCATTCTGCGATTCTATTTCCCTTGTTCTTTCCTCCAATATTACGTTTGTATCACGTAGTTCACCTTCGCGAACTTTGAGTTTATTATTTGCCTTGGTCAAGATTTCAGCATTAGTTTTAGCCCTTTCATTCAAGAAAGCAAGGCTTTTTTGCTGCTGCTGCGCCTCGATATTTTTCTCTTCCAAGCCTATTTTCTGCTGCTGGAGTTCGACTACTAATTTTTCGTTTTTTGTACCCAAATCAAAGGTCAAATACCTCATAATGAACAAAGTAATAAAAATACCTATGACAGACAAGCCCACCAACATATTGGCAATTAGCCCCTCGCGTACGAGGTGAAAAGGCATCGGCATCTCCAAAAAGTCATTGAGATAGGGAAGTAAAAAAAGTAAAGTAACATTGAACAGAAGTGGGAATAAAAAGTTTTTTTTCTCTACAATATCAAAAAGCAAAAAAACAGGAACAAGCAGAGCCAACTGTACCACGTACAGCGCGCTAATGAAAACCTGACCCGCAGGCAATACGTACGCATGATGAACCAAATAGACACTTGCAGGGACAGTACAAGCCCAAATCCGCGCAAGGGTGGTAAACTTGAAATAGTTGAATCCTAACACGCAAATGGCTGAAAATAAAAATAGAAAACCATTCCAAAGCAAGGAAGGGAAATACAAATAGGTGATAAGATTAAAAGGAAAATTTAATAAACAAAGTAAACAGACAATCAGATTGGTCAATACTATTTTTTGATTCATCAGAGGGCTGTTGGTTTCACTTGTTCCCCAGTATAAGATTTTTTTCATAATAACTCCTCAAACTGCTATATTATACATTTTTAGGAAAGTAAACCTTAAAAACCGTGCCTTTGTTTAGCTCGCTATCTACTTCTATTTTTCCGCCCAGCGCATCAATTTGTGTTTTGACCATGTAAAGCCCTAAACCTTTGCCTTCTACGTGGTCGTGCATACGCTGATACAAGCCAAAAAGTTTTTGTTTGGTATGTTGATTTAGCTCCATGCCCAGCCCGTTGTCTTGGACGGAGATGCAGAGAAACTTACCTTCTTGTGCTGCTATAATATTGATTTCCAATGGTCTAATGTCAGATTTGTATTTGATAGCATTAGAAAGTAGATTGTGAATGATGCTTTGTGCGTAGCTTTTGATAGAAAAAACTTCATGGTGCGCCCCCAAATTTTCCAAAATAATAGCCTTTGCGTTTTCAATCTCATCTTTGAGCATTATTTTCTCAAAATCAATCAATGCTTTGATATCTACTTTTTCCTTTACCTTATTCAAGTTATTGCGAACGGCAATAATCTGCGTCAGGTCGCGAATAACGGTATCTAAGTTTTGTGAAGCAGTTTCTAAGCGCATCAGCACTTCGCGATTAAAAGGGTCGCTGAGGTCTTCCTTGTTAAAAATATTGACCAGACCAAGCAGGTGCGCGATGGGGGCGCGAATATTGTGCGAAATAATGTAAGAAAACTGCTTTAAATCCTCGTTTTGCTTGGTCATTTCGTCGAGCATGGTTTGGATTCTATATGTTTTCTTATCCACTTCTTTTTCCAAATTGCTCGCCAGAACCTCTGCACGCAGTTTTTGCGTTTCAATCATGCTTTTCTGCCGCCTCATTTCCACATTTTGTTTTTCCAACTGCTCATTGGTAACTTCCAGTTCTTCTTGCTGCTGTTTCAGTTCCTCATTTGCCTGCGTCATTTCGTTGTTCAGTACATTGATTTCCTTGCTTTGCTTTTGCACTTCTTCATTTTTGAGGGCTAACTCGCTGTTAGTCAGTGCCAATTTTTTTCTATCTTTTCTTTCTCGCCTACTAACGATATAGAATCCAGTTGCCAAAACCCCCAAAAACAAAGCAATCAAGGCAATGATGAGCAGATTGCGATAGCTTGCTGATTGGTGAAGCAGACTTTCTCTTTCTATTCTTTCTTTGGTGACCACAGTGGAGTCTAATTTTTTGATTGCCAGCAGGTTAATTTTTTTCAAAGAATCTTTTTCTGCGATTAATAAGGTAAGCTGATTAATGAACAAGCGCGTATTTTCTTGCATTACCTCATACATTTGCTCATTTTCAATCAAGTTGTCGCGAATCACAGACAGATTTTGTTTGAGGTTTTCCTTTTGCGCCTCCTCCATAAAAATCGTATTGTCTTGGAGAGGCTTGATGAGCAAGTTTATTTTGTCTTTGAGTGCCGTATTTTGTTTAAAATTTCGTTCTCGTTCCTCTTGTAGCTCCGTTACTATTTCTTGGAAAAAAGCCTCTTGCGCGTCTAAACTATCTTGGAAAGCAGATGGATTTGATGCGTTTGGAATATCATTTAAGGCATCAGTGTCTATTTTTTCAGTAAGGTTTTGGTCTTGTACTATTTCTTTGCGCGATTGGTTTGCATTTTTATTTTCCAGTGGTGGTTTGCTGACCTCTACTTTTTCCTCTTTTTTAGCAACATTTTTCGCTTTATTGGCAGACAAATCAAGCGTAACCAGATTGCCTGTAACTGCCATATCTATCTGTATATTTTCGGCGGCAATCTTGTTTCCATTCACCTCAAAATGACTTGCTTTTGTGATTTCTATATCTTTGGGAACATAAAAGTCAAATTTACCTACCTTATTAGTGGCAGACTTGTCCTCATGGCTGCCCACTTTGAAGGAAACGGAGGCATTGGGCATTGGACTGCCGCTTTCATCGAGCAAAAGCCCCGCGTAGGCAGTGCCATTCCACATCATTATTTTCCATTCCTTGTTGCTGGCATTTTGCTGAATCTCCTTGATGGAAAAGCCTTTTTTGGCTACTTTCAATAAATTTTTGTCAAAAGTGCCTGTGATATGAAGTACAAAACGCCCATCTGTGGCATTAGGAGTGCGTGCTTGGGTTTGGTAGCTCACTTTTACCGAATTTCCGCCCAGAGGCTTCCCATCTTCGTTTATCACGACACCTTTGATTTGCATTTCCTGTGCGTGTGCCTGCCCAAGAAGCAATAAAAAAAATGAAAAGATAAAAAATCGTATTTTTTTCATAATTTGATAAAAGGTGGTTTTTGTTAGTTTTAGTTAAATCCAAATGTTGTATCTAAACTAATAAGAGGTAACAAAAGGGATTCTTCTAATCTTTTAGTGCATTGTAATTCATCAGTTCCACTGTGGGTGAACACATGAATCATTGATAGGGCATTTTTTCACGTGTTATCTCTCGGTACGAAGTACGTGAAAAACCAATTTTTCCGCTATAACTTTTTATAAAC